>JAKAOC010000484.1 GCA_021823385.1 Actinomycetes bacterium | reverse complement strand
GATCTTGCGCCACCGCCCTTCAACCCGCCTGGGGGCCATTGGGCAGAAGCAGGCGGCCGCACTCCTCGCAATAGTGGGCATCGGACGGGAACCGCTTTATCTGGTCGAGCAGGATCGAGGAGATCCTCAGCCTGCAGCCCGAGCAGGCTTGCTCCACCACATGGGCCACTTTGTCGATGACCTGGGCAGGAACTCTCTCCAGCAAAGCAGCAACTTCCGGGTCAAGATGGATTTTCAATCCCGCCAAGTCGGCCTGAAGAGTCTCGTCCACCACGGAGATGTCCCTACGCAGGGTCTCGAGCGCCTCCTTGGCGGCCAGCGCTTCTTGGAGCTGCCTCTTCAGGTCCGCCTCCAGCGCCTCGCGCTGCTGCGTGACCGTCTCCAGCTGATCGAGAACGCCGATCTCCTCTTCCGTATACTGGCTTACCTTGCCTTCGAGCGCGGCTATTTCGGCCCGCAGGGCGGGCAGGCTCCTGTAGTCAGTCCCGCTTGAGTGGTCGAGACGATCGCGCGACGTGCGAAGTTGGAATTCATAGGAGCCCAATTCCCGCTCCAGCGACTCCCGCTCCTCATCGAGCTTGCGAGCCTCCTCCGCAACCGATTCAAGCTTCACCTTCGTCCGCTTGTACTCCTGGGCGCGATCACGGTAGGCGGAGGCCTCCTGGCCCTGAGACACGCGGAGATTGTTGCGGTGCGCCTTGGTCGAAAGCTCCGAGATTGCAAGCAGCACCTCGATCTGGCGCTCCGAGAGCGAGGTGCCCTTAGCGGACATCCGAATCGACCGGCTTTGAACTCATCATTTACAACCCTAACGGAATCCTCGGCCGCCCACAACCAGGCGGCCGCTTAATGACGGCCGGCCCTATGGCGTCGAAGCAGGTGTCGTCGAAGGCCCCGCGGTGGTGGTAGCCGAGGGAGTGGTGGTGGTGCTTCCGCCTGCGGTCGTTGTCGAGGTCGGCGACGTCGTCGATGTAGTGCTGGTGGTGGTCGGGGCCGATGTGGTGGGCGCCATTATCGATCCCGGCGCGTCTATCGGAACGATGAACTTCGCTGGCGGGATCCATCCGGGATTTACGGTCGGGAAAGGCAGTACAGGCTGCCCTGCGAGCGCCTGGCTCATATAGGCATGCCAAATCTCAGCCGGGTAGGTCCCGCCGTAGACGGGTATGCCACCGACGTCGTACATAGGTACCGAGCCGGAGGGGGCGCCCATCCATACCGTGGTCACCATCTGCGGAGTAAAGCCATCAAACCAGCCGTCCGTGAACTGGTCGGTCGTGCCGGTCTTGCCGGCCGCCGGCCGGCCGTAGAGCGCTGCGGCGGTTCCGGTGCCGCGGATGATCACTTGGCGGAGTATGGCGTCCTCCACCGCTACGACCCGGGGTGAAAGTACCTGCCGAGACTGCACCGGCGGATTGAAGACCTTGGTTCCCTTGAAATCGTCGATGGTGGTGATAAACCGGGCCGGATGCAGATAGCCGCCGTTGGCCAGCACCGAATAGGCGGTTGCCATTTCCAGCGGGGTGACGTCTTCAGAGCCGATTACCACCGAGGGGACCGGCGTCAGCGGGGTCGTGATACCCATCACCTTGGCCGTGTTGATCACGTTTTGGAGTCCGACCTTGACGCCGAGGCGGATGTAGGCGCAGTTCACCGAGTTGGCCGTCGCATCGGTTATGGTCATGAGGCCGTATCCCGGCTCCGCGTTGTGCGCTATGTAGGGGAAGGGCTGGGTACCCGGAACCGTGAACTTGCACGGACCGGTGCCATCGATGATGTCATTGGGGCTGTAGCCCTGCTCGAGCAACGTGGCAAGGGTGAATATCTTGAAGGAAGACCCGGGTTGGCGCCCGGTGCTGCCCAGGCCGGTGGCCACGTCGAAGCCCGCCGAGTCCTTGGTCGGGTTTCCGGAGACTATGGCCAGTACGTTCCCGTTGGCCGGATCCATAGAGACCAGGGCGGAAGTGAACTTGCCCCCGGTGTTGGGCATGATCCGTGCCACCGCGGCATCCGCGTACGCCTGATCCTGCGGGTTGAGGGTGGTGTGAATGACGTAGCCGTTGCTCTGCAGCGCGCCGAGCCTCTGACTCGGGTCGCCTCCCAGGAAAGAGAACTGGGGCGAGTAGAGCAGTTGATCCACCACAGCGGTGGCAAAAGCCGTGGGCGGAGGCGTACTTTGCCGGTATGGAGTCTTGGGCAAGGGCTCGGCCATTGCCTTGACCGCCTCAGCCTTGGTTATCGAACCGTATTCCTGCATCTGCTTGATGGCGAGGTTCCGCCGGAAGAGGGCTGCCTGCGGGAAGTAGAAGGGGTCGTATCCAGCCGGATTCTCGATCATCGCAGCCAGCAACGCCGATTGGGCGATGTCAAGCTTTGCTAGCGGCTCGTTGAAGAAGGTCTCCGCCGCAGCCTGGACTCCGTAGGCGCCCTCGCCGAAGTAGATGGTGTTCAGGTAGCGTCCCAGGATCTGATTCCTGGTCATCTGTCCAAAGAGCCGGTAGGAGAGAATCGCCTCCTGGAACTTGCGCGAGAGGGTCCTCTGTGGGGTCAGGATGGCATTCTTGACCAGCTGCTGGGTGATGGTCGAGCCACCTTGCAGCCCGTTGCCCTGAAAGTCGGAGACAAGCGCGCGCATTATCGAGCGCAAATCGAGGGGGCCGTGCACGTAGAAGGTGTGATCCTCCA
>JAKAOC010000483.1:1644-2716 GCA_021823385.1 Actinomycetes bacterium | reverse complement strand
CAAGGGGACATCCGCGCGTTCGCCGCCCCGTGCGTAAAGGGCATCAAGGCTCCCGTGACAGAGACGCTCAGCCGCTCGCGCCTGGATGCGCTGGTGGAGAGAGCAAAAGGGCTAGGCGCCAAGGGCTTGGCCTGGTTCAGGGTGGTTGATGGCGAGACCGGCCCCACCCTTGAATCCCCCCTGGCCAAGTTCCTGGACGAGGAGCGTACCTCCGCATTCATCGAGGCACTCGGTTTGAAAACCGGTGACCTGGCACTCGCCGTCGCCGACACCTGGGAGGGCGCCGTCAAGGTGCTCGGGCAGATCCGCCTCGACCTGGGCAGGCCAGGCTTGGACCACTCGGAGCTGCACTTTTCCTGGGTTGTGGACTTCCCGCTCTTCGAGGGCCTCGACGAGGAAGGCAACCCGGTCTCTGCGCACCACCCCTTCACCATGCCGAACGAGGAGGACTTCGGCCTGCTGGACACGGACCCCCTGAAAGTGCGCTCCCAATCCTACGATCTCGTCCTCAACGGCTGGGAGCTGGGAAGCGGAAGCATCCGAATCCACCGGGGTGACATCCAGGCCAAGATCTTCCAGGTGATCGGAATCGATCCGGAGGAGGCGGCCTCGCGCTTCGGCTTCCTGCTGGACGCCTTCCGCTACGGCGCCCCGCCGCACGGCGGCTTCGCCTTCGGCATCGACCGGCTCGCCGCCATGATGGCAGGCGAGGAGAACATCCGCGAGGTCATCGCCTTCCCCAAGACCCAGAGCGGCTTTGACCCACTCACCAACGCGCCCAAGCCGGTGGCGAAGGAGGTTCTGGACCTCGTCGGCCTGGCCCTCAGGCCACGTCGGCAGGGCTGAAACCGGAGCCACCGTGCCAGGCGATTCCCATCGCGAGAAGCCGCTTGCAGAGCTGCTGCGCCCTTCCAGCTTCGAGGAGCTGATCGGCCACCGGCCCCTGCTGGCCCACGGAGGGATCCTGGAGAGCTACCGAGGAGGCGCGCGGCTGTTCGCGCTGATCCTCTACGGTCCGCCGGGCAGCTCCAAAACGACCATTGCCCGCCTACTCGCCGCAGAGAGCGGAGCC
>JAKAOC010000483.1:0-1634 GCA_021823385.1 Actinomycetes bacterium | reverse complement strand
CCAAGGTCATGGAGTACACCGGCTCAAACTTCGGGGTGGCGGAAATCCGCAAGGCCGTGGAGGCGACGGCGGAGGCACGACGCTCCCTTTTCGCCGGAAGAGTGGTCTGCTTCGTCGACGAGATACACCGCCTCTCCAAGGTGCAACAGGACGCCCTCCTGGCCCCATTGGAGGCGGGAGCGATCGAGATCATCGCCGCCACCACCGAGAACCCCTCCTTCACCCTCTCGCGGGCCATACTTTCCCGAATGTTCACCGTCGCCCTCAAGCCGCTCACAGTCCCCGAGATTCGAGAGGTGCTGGCGCGTTCGGAGCGTCATCTGGCGCATCCTCTACTGGAGGAAGCCGCCACCCGAATCGCCGAAGCTGTCGACGGGGATCTGCGCACGGCCATCTCCATCGCCGAGGTGGTCGCCGAGGAGGACGAAAGCGAGCAGGTCGCCCGGATAGACGAGCTGGTGGCGGAGCTGGCCGGATTCAAGCTGGCGATCGATTCCGACACCCACTACGAGCTGGCCAGCGCCCTGATCAAGTCCATGCGCGCCGGGGACGACCAAGGGGCCATAGAGTACCTTGCCCGGACTCTCGACCTGGGCGAGGACCCCCGCTTCGTGGCCAGGCGCGTGGTCATCTTCGCCTCCGAGGACGTAGGGCTGGCGGACCCCAAAGCGCTGATGCTGGCGGCATCCGGCCTCCAGGCGGTCGAGGCGGTAGGCATGCCGGAGGCCAGAATCATCCTCGCGCACCTCGTGGTTTACATGGCCAGGGCACCAAAGTCGCGGGAGTCCTATGACATGCTCGGGAACGCGGCTGCGAACATCGACCACTCCAGGGCGATACCGCTCCACCTGGCCGGCAAGGGCGGAAGGATCGCGGACGACCTGGCACGGCGCGGAAAGCTTCACCGCGAATGAATCCCGCTCCCAACCTGGCCGCTTTGGCCGATGGAGGACGGCATGCCTGGATAAGATCGAGGCGGTGAAGAAATGACCCTCATAGCAGCCCTCTCCCTGGCAGCAGCGGTCTTCTCGGCCGTGGCCGCCGTGGCGGCATACGCCGCCACGCGCCGCGCCAGGCGGCTCATCAGATACCTGGAGCTGGCGGTAGCGGAGCTGCGCGACAAGGCAATCCCCTTGGTCGGCGACGCGCGCGCCACGCTCGCTGACGCCGGAACCGAGCTCGACAAGCTGGAGCGACTCATAGATTCGACGGAGGCCGCCACCGCCATGATGGGGAGGACTTCGCGCTTCGCCCTGGCCGCCATGACATCGCCCCTGGTTCGCGCCAAGGCGCTAGGCGCCGGCTCGCGCCGGGCGGTATCGGTATTCCGCTCCTCGCGGAAAGGGGGAGCCTGACCTTGGCCAAGCGCACCATGTGGTTCGGCATCGGAGCCGCGCTCGGCGCGTCCGCCGGTGTATGGGCAAAGCAGAAGTTCGATCGCAAGGTCGCTTCGTCCACCCCGCTTCAGGTCGGTTTGGAGGCGGTGGCCGGCACCAGGAAACTGGCCAAGGCTGCGCGCCATGCACTAGTGGCGGGAAACGCTGAGGCACAGGCAACCGCGGAGCGACTGAAGGATGAGATGCTCAGGCGCAACCCGGCGATCCAAGACCAGGACAGCTCCCGCTCCAGTAGGT
>JAKAOC010000482.1 GCA_021823385.1 Actinomycetes bacterium | reverse complement strand
CGGATTCTACAATCCTGTCCGCCTGCACTCATCACTCGGATACTTGTCGCCCAACGAGTATGCGCGCAGAATGCAACACCCAGATCAAGACCCGTCTATGAGGTCCGCTGCGTAGGGACCACTTCAGTTTTGAAATGTATTGCTGGCCTTCAAGCCGCAGGGGGTGCCGTAAGCGGTGCGTCTGACAGGCCAACGAGTATCGGCGCGCTATTTGCGTTCAGGCGACTATCGGGTCGCGTCGGAAGGCGGCCGTCTCGTGCTTGGCGCCATGTCGGCAGGCCCGTATCGATCGCTTTCCAGGCCCGGACGTGGCCAAAGTGGTGATGAACAGCACACTTTCTGCGCCGCCTCGTTCTAGAGGGGATGAGGGTAATGCGGCGACTGCGAAGTGACGCGAGGGCAGCTTTCGGGGAACCCGTCGGCCGGGCGCGCCAACTCATAGGTGAGCTGGCGGTGGTTGTACTCTCGGACTTCTAGTAGCTGGTGTCACAGCCCATATAGACGTCGAGAGGTTATGCTCCGCTAATGCCGCGCTGCTCATCCTGTTTGTACCCGCCGTCACCGGGAGCGGGTTGATATATAGGGGGATGATTTGTTTCCAGAAAATATGCAACCGACCGCGTTACCGGAGGGGCCGTTCTCAGTTGCAGACAGAATACTGGTTAGGCCTGCACGCGGCGTCCAAATATACGCCCGATTTCAGGCGATGGCGCGGTCGGTTAGATGATAGGATGAGTCATGCTCTTCGATTTACCGGACCATAATACTCTCTACTTGGCCCTCCTTAGTCGGGATGAGCGCTACGATGGGCGGGTCTACGTCTGTGTTTCCTCCACAGGCGTTTTTTGTCGGCTCACGTGTCCAGCTCGTAAGCCAAACCCAGAAAACTGTCTATTCTACTCGACGATCAGCGAATGCATTGAGGCCGGGTTCCGTGCCTGCAAAAGATGTCATCCGCTGCAAGCAGCCGCCTCGGCCGATCCTACAATCACGGCATTGCTGGCGGCGCTTGCCGAGCGCTCGGGTATTCGTTGGTCAGAACGGCACATAGAGGAACTAGGGTTTGATCTTTCCACCGTGCGCCGTAGTTTCAAGCGACACTTTGGTACGACCTTCCTGAGGATGGCTCGGCAAACGCAACTTCGGAGAGGGTTTGAGGTGCTCTCTCGCGGTGGTAGGGTCATTACGGCCCAGCATGAGGCAAGCTTTGACTCACCTAGCGCGTTTCGTGTGGCCTTCGCGAGACTCCTAGGGTGCACCCCTGCATCACTTAGCAAGAAGGGGGGGGTACTCGCAGATTGGATCGCCACGCCATTGGGAGACATGATTGCAGTCAGCAGCCCCACGCACCTGCACCTGCTGGAATTTACCGACCGGAGGGCACTACGAACCGAGCTAAAAAATCTTCAGGCACGGACAAAGGGAGGGATGGGCATAGGTCGTCTGGGGCCGACCGAGCAGGCGGAAGAAGAGCTGATTGCGTTCTTCGCCGGTCGCAAGGCTTGCTTCGAAACTCCTCTGGCGCTTCAAGGCAGCGTGTTCAATCGGCAAGTCTGGGAGGAGCTCCGTCGCATCCCGGTGGGAGAGACCCGCAGCTACTCGGATATTGCACGCCGCATAGGGAAACCATCGGCCGCACGCGCGGTAGCCCGCGCCAACGGCGCCAACCAGATCGCGCTGATGGTTCCCTGTCACCGCGTCATTGCCGCGGATGGCGCTCTGACCGGATATGGCGGGGGCCTCTGGCGAAAGCAGCGCCTGATTGAGATTGAGCGCCAATTTGTGTTACTAAAATAGGAAAAATAACAATGCATAACGTTGATAGGTTCCGAAAATTCAAGGCGCTCCACGTTCCAGGCGACCCCCTCGTTCTCTACAACATCTGGGATGCCGGTGGAGCAAAGGCCGTGGCACAGGCGGGCGCGAGCGCCATCGCAACGAGCAGCTGGTCCATCGCCGCAGCGCATGGGTTCCCGGATGGTGAGGAGATGCCCCTAAGTTTCGTCCTGATGATTGTCGAGCGGATCGCACAAAGTAGCAACTTGCCGCTCACGGTCGATTTCGAAGGAGGATATGCGGAGGACCCTCTGCATGTCGCCACTAACGTTCGGCGGGTAATCGAAGTCGGTGTGACCGGGATTAACTTCGAGGACCAGGTCGTTAAGGGGCCCGCTCTATACACGATCCCGGATCAGGTGGCCCGGCTCAAAGCCGTGCGCAAGGCCGCAAATGATACCGGCAGGGCACTATTCATAAACGCCCGCACCGACGTATTTTTGAAGGCGGCTTCGGGAGTGTCGCATGCGGATCTCGTGGATGAGGCGCTGGCGCGGGGAAGAGCCTACGCAGAGGCAGGGGCCGATGGCTTTTTCATCCCAGGCTTGACCGACGCAACGCTAATAGCAGAAATCTGCCGCCAGTCTTCTCTTCCCGTCAATATCATGATGACGGGGGAACTGAATTCCATTCCGGCGTTGGCCAGGCTGGGTGTCTCGCGCGTGAGTTACGGTCCTATGCCGTACCTCGTGGCGATAGAAGACTTAACGGCGCGATTCGAAGGAATCTAGGTTGTGCTTTGCAGGTCGTCTCCTCGATCGCACCGCTGTCCCATGCGGAAACTATTTGCTCAAGTCGGGTGTAGGGCTTGCCGACATCAGCAAGTGGTTATGGCATGCCAGCAGTGACACGACAAACCGTTATGCGACGATCGATCTGGA
>JAKAOC010000481.1 GCA_021823385.1 Actinomycetes bacterium | reverse complement strand
GCGATAGGCGGCTTGGGGGCGGGAAGACCCGTCTCCCCCTCGCAGCGGGCGAGAATCGTCTCCAGCGGAGGACCCATATTGAAGATGGGCAGAGGGTCCGGACGGCCCTTGGCCAACTCGGCGCGCAAGGAGGCGGTGGCGGCCTGGTCGACGACACCGCGGTCATCGCAGACTACCCCGTATCTCGTTGCACCTTCCCTGGTCACAAGGCCACGTCGAACCTCCAGGCCGACCAGCTCGGGATCACGCTTGAGCGGATCGCCCCAGCCACCGCCACCCCACGTCACGAAGTGCAGCACGTCGCCCGGATAGACGGCCACGTCGATCACCTTGGAGGCAATGATTTCCCGCGTGCCGTCGACCCTGTCGATCCACTTCCTGCCGCGTGCTCCCGGCTCACCGCCGTTGACGCCCCATGGGTAGGTCAGCCAGCGGTCGTCGTGGATGGCGATGGTGCCTGGCTCGAGGAAGTGGTAGGCCACGTCGACGCCGTTTCCGCCACGGTGCAGGCCCGCGCCTCCGGTGTCGGCAATCGTCTCCCACCTCTCGATTCGCATCGGGTAGTAGGACTCCAGGTATTCACAGGGGATGTTGACGAACGAGGGCCAGAGCGAGTGGCCATCGGGGCCGTCCCCGATCGGCCGGCCGGGGATGCCGCCGAAGCCGATGGAGTAGAGCTGGAACCACTCTCCCGCCTTGTCGCCCTCGGTGTAATTGCCGGAGTACATGAAGTGGGGCGAGGACGAAAAGCCCGCCGCGTTCAACAGGTCCGGGTTGGTCTGGCCGAGCAGTCCGCCGAAGAGGTCGAAGACGCGCCCGATTCCGTGGTTACGGGCGTTCAGCGCCGCCGGGTAGGCGGGCTTCCAGAACGAGTCGTCCGGGATGATCACATCCACCAGCGGGTAGAAGCCGTCGTTCCAAAGGATCTGAGGATCCGCCACGGTGATCATGTAGATCCCGAAGAACATCCGGACGAGGTTCTCGTTGATGAAGTAGTTGATCGGCCCCTGCGCCTGCGGGCTCGAGCCCGAGAAGTCAAGCGTCACCTTCTCTCCGCGACGGGTAAGACTGAGCTTGAGCTTGTAGGGCCCGTAACCTACGCCGTCGTCGCAGATGTAGTCCTCGAAGGCGAGGGTCTCGCCCTCCTTGAAGACCATCTCGAGGAGCACCTTCATGGCTCGGTAGTTGCGATCCAAGAGGGCGTTCAGCGCCGACACGTAGGTGTCCACGCCGAAGCGCTGGCAAAGCTCCTGGATCCGGCGCGATGCCGTCCGGCAGGCCGCCACCAAACCGTTGAGATCGGCACGGTTCCAGTCGGGCGTGCGCACCTGGTTGAGGATGATCCGGAGAGAATCCTCCGCCAGGACACCCTTGTTGTAGAGCTTGAAGGGCGGTATGACCACACCCTCCTCGAAGATGGTCTTGGCGTCGGTGGGCATGGACGCCGGCGTCTTGCCGCCAACGTCGCTCATGTGGCCGAACATCGACGACCACCCCACGATGCGCCCCTCGAAGTAGATGGGCATGACAATCAGCCAGTCATTCGCATGGCTGATGGCGGCTCCACAGGAGTAAGGATCGGAGGTGAGGAGGACGTCCCCCTCATGGATCTCCCCTTCGAAGTTCTCCAGGAAGTCGGGGATGGAAAGGCCGAACTGGCCCACCACCATCTTTCCTTCCGGATCCCCGATTAGGGGGAACTCGTCGTGCTGTTCGCGGATTCCCGGTGAGAGAGCGGTGCGGAACAGAACCTCGTCCATCTCGTAGCGAGCGTGGCGCAGCGCGTTTTCGATGATGTCGAGCGTAACTACGTCGACTTCCACCGGGTTTACCGGCGTAGTCGCGGTTTCGATCAGGCGTGCCATCTTTCAGTTTCCCCCATTCGTCACTTCTGGTCGATCGGTCGGATGAGCAAGCTGCCGCTGTCGTGGACAGATGCGTAGTGGTCCGGCAGCACGAGAGTGGTGGAGTCCATCTCGGTTATGATCGCGGGACCTGCCACCTCGTTTCCGGCGAGCAGCTTGGCGCGGTCGTAGACCTTTGCGCTGACCCAGCCGCCGTCCACGAAGATCTCGGTGGTGGAGGTCTCCGCGGCCGAGGCGTCCTTGCCCCCGGAAGGGATATGCGACGAGGTCACGTTCGGCCTCGGCCCGCTGGCCGTGGCGCGGATGGAGACCAGCTCGTGCTCGCTCTTCTCCAACAGGAAGGAGAAGAGGCGCGCGTGCTCGGCGTCGAAGGACTTTCGCAGCGAGTCCAGCCCTGCACCCTTGCCGTCGAAGGCATTGATGTCGACGCCAACCGGGATCTCGAAGCCCTGGCCGTGATACCTGAGGTCGACCTGGAACTCGATCCGGTGCTGGTCCTCGGGTATGCCCTCGTCGCGCAACGTCGCGCGGGCGGCCTCGGCCCGGTCGAGAAGCTCGGCCTTGAGGGTGTCGTCGGTGAGCTCGCCGAACCGGCGCACCAGGGTGCGAACCGCCTCTCCGCGAACGCTGGTGGTCGCATCGCCGTAGGCGCACAGGACGCCGGGAGAGGGCGGAACGATGACCGGCCAGGCGCCGGTCAGCTTGCCGAGCGCGTTCGCGTGTAGCGGGCCCGCGCCACCGAAGGCGACGAGCGCGAAATCGCGGGGATCGAAGCCCTGCTGGACAGAGACCAGCCTTAGCGCACCAAACATGTTCTCGTTGACGATGTCGATGATGCCCGAAGCGGCGGCCTCCAC
>JAKAOC010000480.1 GCA_021823385.1 Actinomycetes bacterium | reverse complement strand
GGCCTGAAGCCTTTTGTGACGTCCGGCCACGCACACGACCGGCCGGTAGCGTTGAAGGCGTGGCACGATTAATAGCTGACGGCGTATACGAGATCGACACCAAGCTCGGGGGATGGGACCATATCACCGCGGGCTACCTGCTTACCGGAGATGCTCCATGCCTCGTCGAGGTTGGGAGCCAGTCCTCGACCAAGGCAGTGCTGGCAGAGATGGAGAGCCTTGGCATAGGTGCGCACGATCTGGCGTCAGTGGCAGTCACCCACATTCACCTGGACCACGCGGGCGCGGTGGGCGACATAGCCACCGCCTTCCCCAACGCCGACATCTACGTTCATGAGCGTGGTGCACGTCACCTGGCCGACCCGGCGAGGCTCATCGCCTCCGCGGCGTTGGTTTACGGAGACCTGCTCGACACCCTTTACGGGAGGATGGCGCCCACGGATGCCGCCAGGATCAAGGTCATCGGTGACGGCGACTTCGTTGAACTCTCTGCGAATCGACGCGTCGAAGTGATCAACTCGCCCGGGCACGCCAAGCATCATCTGGGCTATTTCGACCCCCAGTCCGGCCTGGTCTTCACCGGAGATGCCGCGGGAGTGCTGCTGCCGGAGGTGCGGATGCTGCGCCCCGCCACACCGCCTACCGACTTCGACTTGGAAACGGCACTGACCTCGCTGGAGAAGTTCCGTGAGCGCAGCCCACGAGGTCTCGCCTTCGCCCACTACGGCCTGTTCGGATCCGCATCGGATCTGCTGGACGAGGCGGAAGAGTCCTTGATCAGCTGGGCTGAGGTCGCCGAGCGCGCCTATCGGAACCAGCGCGATATCGTCGAGGATCTGACTTCGGAATTCAAGGTCAGCCTCGAGGGCGTCAGCGCCGAGTCCCTGGAGCGATTCGAGGTGTTAAACGGCGTCCACTCCAACGCGGCTGGCCTGAAGCTATGGCTTGACCGTGGCGGAAACACACAGCACGCCCACGAAATCGCCCCGCACCGCCACCATCACTGAGCGACTTCGCGGCGTCCTTCCAATGCCCGCCCAAGGGTGAGCTCGTCGGCGTATTCCAAGTCCCCTCCGACCGGTAACCCGCTCGCGATCCGGGAGACGGTGATGCCGCTCGGGCCGATCAGCCGGGCCAGGTACATCGAGGTTGCTTCGCCCTCGATGTTGGGATTGGTGCAGATGATTACTTCCTTGACATCGTGCGAGGAGAGCCGACCGAGCAGCTCCTTGACCTTGATCTGGTCCGGACCTATTCCCTCAATCGGATTAAGTGATCCCAGTAGCACATGGTAGAGGCCGCTGAATTCACGGGTCCTTTCGATGGCTATGACGTCCTTGGGCTCCTCCACCACGCAGATCACGCTCTGGTCGCGGCCGGGGTCTGCGCAGATCGAGCAGAGCTCCGTCTCTGACAGGTTGAAGCACTGCATGCACCAGCGGGCTGAGGCTTTGGCCACGGTTATGGCCTGGGCCAGCCGGCTCGACTCGCCGGCATCGGCTCGAAGCAGGTAGAAGGCGATGCGCTGGGCGGACTTCGGTCCGATGCCCGGAAGCTTTGAGAATTCGTCGATCAGGTTCTGCATCGACTTCGTGTAGGCCATCTGTTTTGAAGGCTCCTTGGACCTAGGGGGTATCCCGGACTTTTACCTGGTGTCGCCCAGCTCGACCGCTCCGGGGAAGACCTGGCGTACCAGATTCCCGATGGCCTGCTTGTCGGCTGCGACTCCGTTGGCGAATTCGTGAAGCATCTCCTCGGCAGGCACCTCTTCGGAGCGTTTAGCGGATGGCTCGTTGTCCACGTCGACCCTGAAGCTGAAGGTGTCAACGCCGAAGCGCTTGCAAATGGCGGCCTCTATCTTGCGCGAGCAGGCGACACAGCGATCCCTGAGGATGGGATTGGATACCAGGAAGGTCGCTGACGATGAGTCGGCCCGTACGAATCGCCCCTGATTGAGTGCGTTGCGCTCCAAGGGCTGGAGGCTGCTAAGCGTGGCAAGAATTTCCGGCCAAGCCGAAACCAGGTGGTCCCGGTCGAGGGGGCTCGGAGCGTGCTGTGGCCGCGCCACCCCCGCAGTCATGGCCTGCGATCCAGGCTGGGCCTGCGCCTGGCTCCGCTCTTTTGCGGCCTGCACCCTCGAGAGACCCTGGGTGGGTGCTTGAGGGCGTTCGGAGTCGCCGAGCGATCTTTTCAGCTCCGCCACGTGAGGCGCCGGGGCGACGCGCGGGCGGCCGTGGCGGGGCGGGGGGTCGTCTTCCGGCTCCAGTTCCGGCTCAGGCTCGCGGGCGGGGCGGGGCGCCGGCGCAGCGGCCTGAGGCTGGGCGCCCATGCGCTTCAAGTAACCCGCGACCGTTCGCTGTACGAGTTGCTCGAGCTCGGCAGGTGCGCCCACGGCATCACGCGCCAGCCGGATGAGGGCTGCCTCGAGTGTTGCCCGAGGATCAAGCGATTCGCGCATTTGCCCGGCTGTGCCGCCCAGGGTCTCAACCATCTTCACCAGCCGGGCGGTATCCATACCAGCCTTGGTTGTGGAGCGCTCGAAGGATGCGAGGAAGCGCTCGCGCGCCATCCCCACCAGTTCGGCATTGATCCGAGCAGGCTCAAGCCCCTTGCGCACGGCCTGTTCCACGCCAAGCAGGACCTCGGCCGGGTCTCCTTTTGCGACTGCGGAAAAGATCTCCTCCATACCTCGCGGCGTGTCGTCGATCCCGCCCAGGGCCGCTAC
>JAKAOC010000479.1 GCA_021823385.1 Actinomycetes bacterium | reverse complement strand
CCTGCCCTCGATACCTGAATTCGCGTCACTTCCACCTGGCCCGGCCCTCACCTACGGGATCTCGGCGACGCTTGTCCTGGTAGTGATGGCCACTGAACTGCTCCTCCTTGCGGTGTTTTCGATGGTCGGCGCCCGCCTCACCGTTGCACGCGCCACCCCAGAACTTCTCCGGGTGGCACCGCAATGAGTGAACCGCGGTCGGGGTTGTCCATAATCTGCCGGGATCTTTTCCACATTTATCGGTCTACGGAAGGAGCGCTCGTCGCGCTGAGGGGAATCGACCTTGAGGTCGATGCGGGATCCATGGTTGCCCTCATGGGGGCATCGGGGACGGGAAAATCGACTCTGCTCAATCTCATGGGGGGCCTGATCACTCCCAGCGCAGGCACCCTCAGGATCGGCGACTACCACGTATCGGAAATGTCGCCCGCCGCGGTCACAAACATGCGCGCACGCGATGTGGCCCTGGTTCTCCAAGAACCATCCGCCAACCTCCTTTCCTACGCAACCGCGCTGGACAATCTGCGTTGGGTCCGACGCAACTTGGGCGGTGCCGTCGGGGGCGCGCATCCCCCCGAGGAACTCCTCGAGCGCCTCGGCCTAGCCTCGCTCGCCCACCAACGCGTCTCCACCATGTCGGGAGGGGAGCAGCAGCGAGTGGCTTTGGCGAGCGCAATGGCCGGATCGCCGAGAGTATTGCTCGTCGACGAGCCAACCTCCCAGCTCGAAGGTGACGAAAGAGAGCTGGTGATATCGCTGTTGTCGAGCATCAATCAAGAACTCGGCGCAACGGTCGTAATCGTCACCCATGACGACGAGGTCGCCGGCAGGATTCCTCGCACGGTCGCCATTCGGGATGGCCGGGTGGCATTTGAGATCCGAGCTGGAAAGAAATATACAGTCGTCGGCGCAGACCGGTCGGTCCAACTTCCCGAATCGTCCATCGCCGGGTTCAGGCGCGGATCTCTGGTGGAGATCTCCGAGGAGAGCGCAGGCATCGTGATCCACCAATCGCCGGGCTTGACGGAGGATCACCCGTGAAGGTCCTGGAGGCACGCAACGTCGTCTATCGACGCGGCGGGAGGACGATCCTCGACGGTGTGGACATCACCGTTTGCCAAGGGCAGATGCTCGCCGTCTCCGGGCCGTCCGGCTCAGGCAAGACGTCGCTTTTGCTCATCGTCGCAGGCCTGGTGCCCCCCGATCAAGGCGAAGTGCTGCTCGACGGCGTGCCGACAGCCGAGTGGGGCTCAAAGATCCGCTCGTCAATCGGCGTGACCCTGCAGACCTACGGCCTCATGCCTTTCCTGACAGCCGAAGAGAACGTCGCCTTGCCCATGCAGGCAAGGCGAATGGGAAGGGCGGCAATACAGGACGCGGCGGCAACCGCTCTGGACGAGGTCGGATTGCTGGAAATGAGCCATCGTTTGGTCTCGGAGCTATCCGGAGGACAGAAGCAGCGCGTTGCACTGGCCCGAGCAATCGCGGGCCAGCCGGACGTGATAGTCGCGGACGAGCCGACCTCGGAACTTGACCCGGAAAACCGCGACCAGGTGATCCGCTTGCTGGTGAGCAAGGCCCGTGCGGGCAGCGCCGTCGCGGTGGCTTCGCACGACGCGCATGTGACGGCGGCGTGCGATCAGATCATTCGCCTGGTGCATGGGCGAGGCGTGCCTATCGCCCCCTCTTCCGGCACCTAGGCAAGCCGGGCGAGGAACCCGGACCCGATCGCTCCCCGGCGTTTGTCAGGAGCCGCGCGAAGTCAACGCGCCGCGGCGCAGGACCGACCACGCGAACCGCCACCCGAGCATGGTAAAGGTGTTGAAGCCGAGTGAAACCGCGATGAAGCTGACGGCGGTACCTTGGCCAAAGATCACGCGCAGCACCTGGCCGATGGCGACGGTTGCGACGACAACTACGACGCCACCCGCCGGCGAGGCCGCTTGCGCGCCTCTCAGCCGCACCAGAAGATGACCCACCAGCGCGCCCACCAGGAATGGGGCCGACACCTGTGTCAGATTTCCGAGGCTCTCGTGATGGCCGTGCGCGGATAGGCCGATGGCCACGAATACGAGCACCGCAACGAGGTCGGCCAGGACCGCCCACCGTTCGGGGCTAGCCGCCGTGCCACTCCGCCGCCTGCCGATACCGTTTAAGTCCACCCGACCCCCCATGCGGCGGCGACACGACATCATGCCCCGGCGCAAAGACTCTAAGCGTCGATCCTAGGAAGGAATCGGGGAGTAAGGCGCACCGCCAATATTTCCGAGATCTTCTCGGCTACCGCCAAAACCTGTGCGTCGGCATAGGCATGGCTGAACACCGTCATCCCCACAGGGAGACCGCTCACATCACCAATCGGGACGCTGATCGAAGGGGCTCCGGCCACTGCGGCGACCGAATAGCCCGCCCCGGAGACGAAATCACCGTTGACGTGGTCGATGGTCCAGGCGGGACCCATCGTCGGCACGCAGAGAACGTCGACCTCGCCTAGCGTCTTCGACCTTGCGATTGCCCCTTCGGCTCTTCTCTGGATCTCATTGCGCGCCCGCCTGTACTCTGCTTCGGAGTAACCCTCGAGGGAAACTGCCGCCTCCAGATGCTCCTGGCCGAAGTATTCGAGTTCCGTTCGAGGGTGCGCGGCGTTGAACGCGACGATCTCCTCGATGGATGACGCCCCGGGAACCCCCCTCATAGCCAAGTAAGCACCTAGATCGTGGTGCAT
>JAKAOC010000478.1:871-2727 GCA_021823385.1 Actinomycetes bacterium | reverse complement strand
GGTGGGCACCGGGACGGTGCTGCTGGGTGTCCTGCTCGTACTGGCACTCATTTTGGGCGTGGCGTTCGTGCTGCCAATTGGGGGAGCGGACATGCCGGTGGTCATTTCGCTCCTGAACGCCTTCACCGGCCTTGCTGTCGCGGCCAGCGGCTTCGTCCTTGGGAACACCGTCCTGATCGTAGGTGGCACCCTGGTTGGGGCCTCGGGTACCTTCCTTACCAAGATGATGTCGGACGCCATGGGCCGTTCGCTTGGCAACGTGCTCTTCGCCGCTGTCGGCAAGCCGACAGAAAGCGGTGGGGGAACTGCCGGGACGGAGGACAAGACGGTGCGGTCCGGGACCCCGGACGACATCGGGGTCATGCTGGCATACTCGAGCAAGGTCATCATCGTTCCCGGTTATGGCCTCGCGGTGGCTCAGGCGCAGCACGCCGCTCGCGACCTGGCCCGCGCGCTCGAAGCCAAGGGTGTGGAGGTCTCCTACGCGATCCATCCCGTCGCGGGACGAATGCCAGGGCACATGAACGTCCTGCTCGCCGAAGCCGACGTACCTTATGAGCAGCTCAGGGAGATGGACGAGATCAACGACGACTTCCGCAACACCGACGTGACCTTGGTGGTCGGAGCCAACGACGTGGTGAATCCATCGGCGCGCAACGAGGCTTCCAGCCCCATCTATGGAATGCCGATTCTGAACGCGGATCAGTCCAAGACCATCGTCTTCATGAAGCGCTCGATGCGCCCCGGATTCGCGGGCGTGGACAACCCGCTTATGTACGACCCGAAGACCATCATGCTTTTCGGCGACGCCAAGGATTCGCTTATCAAGCTTGTTGCGGCGGTCAAGGCCGCTTAGGCGATGTTTTCGGGCCCCCTCCAGCGCTATTGACGCGGGAGGGGGCTTTGTCGTTCTCGGGAGTCTCAGGCAATACGGGTTCGGCCTGGATGGCCAGTTCAGGCGGGTATAAGATGCGCTTTGCCTGTGTTGTTTGGAACTAAACGAGTGGTGTTATGGATTTTGAACTGAGCCCGAAAGCGAAGGAACTGCGCGAGCGTCTGCTGGCGTTCATGGAAGAGTCGGTGTTTCCTGCCGAGGCGGTGTACGAGGAGCAGATGCGCGCCTCCGGCGACCCACATTTTCATCCGCCGATCATCGAGGAGTTGAAGACGAAGGCTCGTTCCGCGGGCCTGTGGAACCTGTTCCTCCCCCACAAGACCGAGTGGACAGACGGGCTCTCGAATCTTGACTACGCTCCCCTGGCCGAGATCACGGGCATGAGCCACCTTGCCCCTGAGGCGCTCAACTGTGCCGCTCCGGACACGGGGAACATGGAGATTCTCACCATGTTCGGGACCGACCAGCAGAAGGCCGAGTGGCTTAGGCCCCTCTTGGAAGGCGAGATCCGCTCCTGCTTCTCGATGACCGAACCCGAAGTGGCCTCTTCGGATGCCACCAACATCCGCTGCTCGATCACCCGCGATGGCGATAGCTATGTGATCAACGGGCGCAAGTGGTGGTCCTCCGGGGCCTCCTCGGAGCGCTGCAAGGTTGCCATCGTGATGGGCAAGACCGACACCGACGCACCAGCGCATAGGCAGCAGTCGATGATCCTGGTGCCGCTCGACACGCCAGGTGTGAAGCGGATTCGTGACCTCAAAGTCTTCGGGTATGAGGACCGCGAAGGTCATGGCGAGATCCTCTACGACAACGTTCGGGTTCCCGCATCCAACCTTCTCGGCGAGGAGGGCGGCGGCTTCGCTATCGCCCAGGCCCGCCTTGGTCCGGGTCGGATCCACCATTGCATGCGCTCCTTGGGCGCTGCCGAGCGGGCCCTCAAGCTCATGTGCGAGCGCGC
>JAKAOC010000478.1:0-861 GCA_021823385.1 Actinomycetes bacterium | reverse complement strand
TGGCTGAGCAGGGTGTGGTGCAGACCTGGATCGCGGACTCCCGCATTGAGATCGATCAAGCGCGCCTGCTCACCCTGAATGCGGCCTGGCTGATGGACACCGTCGGCAATAAGGGCGCCAGGACCGAGATCTCCGAGATCAAGGTGGTTGCCCCGAACGTTGCGCTAAGGGTAATCGATCGTGCGATCCAGGTCTTCGGTGGCGCCGGCGTCTCCGAGGACACTCCGCTCGCGCGTATGTACGCCGGCCAGCGCACCCTCCGTCTTGCCGATGGTCCGGACGAAGTGCATCGCATGACCATCGCGAGGCGCGAGCTGCGCAAATATAAGGCTTAGGACTGCTGGGGCCGGCCGGCTTGGCCCGCCGGCCCCAGGGCACCTCTCCCGCGGCGCCTGCAATTGGCGGGGCGACAAGCTCGGGTTGGCCCGGGCCGCGGCTGTGCATCTGGAGGGTTCGTTCCCTTTTCCAAGGGATACGCGTCAGCCCGTATATAGCCAGGGCTTGCGTTGGCGCAAGTACGGCCTTCGCGCGAGGGTTTCGGTGGGCCCCGGGGCGGCCTCGGGGCCGAAGGAAAGCCGGCCTGCCCACTCCGGGGCGTCGGCGATGCTTTCGTAAAAGGGGTAGGTAAGCATGTCCGGCCCGTACACTCCGGCTTCCTGCAACCCTGAGGCCGCGCTGCGGACGGAGATGGCCAGCGCGATGTTGCTCTCGCCTGCGCGCAGCCGCGCGCGGTTGACCGTGTCCATCTGGGGCTCATCCCCGTAGGGCGGAAGCTCTATCGTACTGTGGCCCCGGCGTTCGGGCGTGCGGGATCCGGCGGCATCGGCGCTAACCAGGGCGACGGACGCCCCTTCGACTGCT
>JAKAOC010000477.1 GCA_021823385.1 Actinomycetes bacterium | reverse complement strand
GTTATTTCCCTTCCGATATCTCCTCCACGGAGGAGCTGCTGCAATACCTCGCGGAGCGGATGGCCGCCGCTTCCCTGGCCTTTGGCGCCCTCTCGGAGGAGCAGCAGGCCGAGCTGGCTCAGCTCGCCTCGTCCGTCTTCTCCGACGTTGACCTCTCCTGGCAGATGTCAAGGCTGATGAATTCGCTCTCCGGGCTTGTAGATCCGCGCTCGCTCGCGCGCATGGGCTTCCGCGGCAACGAAGCGATGAGCACCCAGGATGCGGCGGACGCGCTGGCGGGCCTGGGCGAACTCGACTCCACCGAAAGCTTTCTGCGGGCCGTGACAGACCCCTCGGATCTGGACGCCTTGACCTCGAGCGCCTGTCAGAACTCTTGGGGCAGCAGGAGGCGAAGTCGCTCCAGAGGTTGGCCGAGGTGGCGAGAGAACTTGAGGAGGCCGGGCTGATCTCCAGGGAGGGGGAGCGGCTGACGCTGTCGGCCAAGGGCTTACGGCGCATCGGCGAGACGATGCTCGCCGAAGTCTTTGCCAAGCTCGACGCCGGGCGCTTCGGCGCGCATGCGAGAATGCGCAGTGGCGAGGGGGTTGACAAGGACTTCGAGACCAGGCCTTATGAATTCGGCGACCCGCTGGATCTGGCCCTTCCCGAGACTCTGCGCAACACGATCGTCCGCCAGCGCGGGGGAGTGCCCCTCAAGGTGGCAGTGGAAGACTTCGAGATCGAGACACGAGAGGCATTGGTGGCCGCCTCCACCGTGCTCTGCCTTGACTTGTCGCTATCCATGCCGCTTCGGGACAACTTCATGGCGGCCAAAAAGGTCGCCGTAGCCTTGCAGGGCCTGATCTCATCCCGTTATCCAAGGGATTTCTTGGCTGTAGTCGGCTTCTCCGAAGTCGCGCACCAGATTCGCGCCGCCGAGCTTCCTTCGGTCACCTGGGATTACGCCTATGGAACCAACATGGAGGACGCCCTGAGGCTCTCGCGGAAGCTGCTGGCCGGGAAGCCGGGAAAGCGCCAGGTGCTAATGATTACCGACGGCGAACCGACCGCGCACATTTTGGAAAACGGGGAGCCGTTTTTCAGCTATCCACCGGTCCCCGAGACGATCACCGCGACTCTTTCCGAGGTGCGGCGCTGCACCCGAGAGGGCATAACTGTCAATTCCTTTGTCCTGGATGCCAATGACTACTTGCGTGATTTCATGTCGAGGGTCGCGCGTATAAACCGTGGCCGCGTCTTTTACACCGACCCCGATGCATTAGGGGCATTTGTGCTGGTCGACTTTATGGATACCCACCTCTGAGCGGCACTGGGATATCACGGTAGGGAGCCAGATTTCTTTAGTTTGGATTTGAACGATCCCGCAATGTTGTGGCTAAGATCAACGGCAGTACGCGCTTGGGGTGATGTAATGCGCGTGCTCACGGTTTGACAGACGACCTTTTTGGGGGAAGGAGAGCGGCTGTGTCGATCGTCGGGCAGAGCATCTTCGCTGGCCTTGGAGGCTGGTATGAGAAGGCGCGATGCAAGGGATGGGATCCGGAAATCTTTTATCCGGACCGCGGTGTCCCGTCTGCGTCGGCCAAGGCGGTTTGCCGCGAATGCCCGGTCCAACGGGACTGTCTGGAGTATGCGCTGAGCCGCGACGAGCGGTTTGGCATCTGGGGTGGACTCTCCGAGCGTGAGCGGCGCAAGATGTTTCGGGACCGTCAGATCACGCTGCGCCCCTCGCTGCAGTAGCAGACGGCTTAGGACGATTTGGCCCAGGGCTTGGAAGCGATGCGGGCCTCGATTGTGCTCGGCACCGAGAGGCCCAGTTGCTTCCAACGTTCCGGCGTTGTCAGGCTCATAACTTCCTCGGGGACCAGCCCGACGAGTTCAGCACTAAGTACCGGCAACCGGGCGGCGGCGAAGTCGTAAACATCCTCCGGCGTGACTTCTAGCGGCGCAACCAGGTTCATGGACAGTTGGACATCGGGTCCTGCCTGCATAGCCAGCGCACGCACCTGGGGCGACCGGATCTCCGAGGCGAGTGCGCGTACCTCACCGATCTCGGCCCCCATGATCAGGTTGTAAGCGACCAGCAGGTTGCGCGCCCCTACTGCGCATGCTCCGGCGCTGGCATGTGGCATCGCCGCTCCAAAGTCAGGGCTGAACAATGAAAAGGCGCCGTGTCGGAGCTCGGGCAGCGTACGCTCGGCGCCATATAGGAATGCCGGCACCCCTAGGCGAGTCCAGATCCAGCGCGCGAAATCATCTCGGGCAGCTATCGCCTCATCCATCGAGGCTCCGCCCAGCGGGCAGAAGGGCACGACGTCTAGAACTCCTATGCGAGGGTGAACTCCCAAATGTTCGCGGATGTCGAGATTCTCGACGACGGCAATCGCCAGCGATTTCAGGTCATCGGAAAGGTCGGGACCGAAGAGCGTGAAGACGCTTCGGTTGTGATTGGGATCGGAGTGCAGGTCCAGAAGAGATGACGAACAGACCCCCGCGAATTGGTCGAGGCGCTCGGCGTCCTTACCCTCGGAAACATTGACCACGCATTCGAGACCGCGCATTGAACCCTCTGGAGATCGGCCCCCGACAATCAGATGCCAGTTGGAAGGCTATCTCGCTTGGTACCTGGTCTCCAAACGCCGCCGGCGGGCGATGCGGCGCCTCTCGCGCTCGGACTCCCCGCCCCATACGCCGTGGTCGATGTGGTTGTCGATTGCGTAATCCAGGCACT
>JAKAOC010000476.1 GCA_021823385.1 Actinomycetes bacterium | reverse complement strand
CTACCCAGGCTCAGGCGGCCGGCATCTACCTGACTGCCATTTGTGGCCACTCCATCGCCGCTGTTCGCGAAGCGCTTGCAGTTGCGCCGGGTTTGGCGTCGGTGCGCGTAGTGGCCGTTCGCCACCGCGCAAAGGACGTATATGGCCACACCGGCCTGGAGTGCATGGTTGCGGCCACCTTCACGCGTGATGCGCTGACCGGCGTGGACTGGGAGCATGCGGCATCGGTGGACATCTTGGACCAGTGCGCCAAGGACATCAGCGAGAATGTCGGGAGCCGCTCCAAGACAGTCGATCCGATCGATCTCTCGGACGAGCCTGACTTGGCGCACCTTGTCGCTTCTATCGACATCGAGGATTAGCCGAACTCCTCGCCCAGATCGCTCGAACCGCGCCTTTGGCGGGGAGACGCCGGGTGGGTGAGTTCCGAAGGTGCCGGACTCGAGCGTGCCTGGTCGCCCGGCGTGAGGTCGTTGGCGCCCCGAGAGTTGCCCGCCGGCGACTACCTTGAGCCCAATGGAGTTGGGTTCCGGCCTCGCGAGCCTGTCCGGCTACACGTTTGAGGTGCGGTATAGCGACGGGGCGATAGCGCGTGCGCGTGTGGCCGCCGATATCGCTGCGGGGGCCTACGCCTATTTCGGACGCCTGTTTTCGGGAGTCGAGCCAGATATCGCACTCATAGTTGCCGACGAGGGTGATTGGCGGAGCAGGCAACCATACGGGCTGCCGTACTTCAACGACGACCCCGGCCAGATCCGGCCCGGCATCGTTGTGATGCCCGCGCGGAGCGGGTCGTTTTGGTCGGCGATTGGCCAGGACATTCGAGACAGCTCGCCAGGTGGGTACGCGAGATTGCTTGAGGCCTACCCCGATGGTGCGGGCGGTCTGGACCTACAGCCCTTTTTTGACCTCGTCACCATCCACGAGATCGCGCACGCCTTCGAGACGCTCGGGGATCTCAGGTTGCCGACCTTTTGGCTGGGTGAAATCTTTGCCGACCTCGCCCTCCATGCCTTCATCGCATCCAGGCGGCCGGAGAGTCTCGAGACACTCGAGACGCTTTCCACCGTCGGAGCGGGGAGTCGACGCCTTGCCGCTCGGCTGAGGAAGGAAGGGTTCAGCACGCTTGAGGAGCTCGAGGCTCACTATACGGGCGGTGAATACCCGATGGATCCCTTGAACTACATCTGGTACCAGTACCGGTGGCAGCGCCTTGCCGCACGTGTGTTCGAGGTTGACGGCGAGGGCGGCCTTATCCGCTTTTGGGAATGCTTCCACTCAGCCGATCGTCTTGGCCGAGGTGGCGCCACGCGGGCGTCCGTGGCATCGTTGCTGACGGCCGAGGTAAGCGAGACGCTCGGCCGGGCAGTCCGGCGGTGGCGGTAGAGGGTTTGGGCGCCGCGTAAAGCAATCGTGGGCGGTTTAGCGATCCTGGTTGGCCACACGGATGGCCGGGCGCGGACCTGTAACGGGGCGGTGGCCCTCGATAAGATCGGCGACCTCCTCCCAGCTGCCTCTGACCTGGCGTGGCGTCCGGCCAGGAAACCTTGCCAGCCGGGACGGCGGGCAGCGAGCAGCCCTACGACGTGCGCCTCTCCTTGGCCGACAAGTCTCGCGCTCTCGGCGTCCGCACCATCGCCCAGGTTGTCTATGGTGCTGCCGGGCGCGTTGTCCTCCTGCGGGATCCCGAACTGGCCCTGAGCCGGCCGGTGCTCAGGGACACCGGTCCCGTTCCGTCCCCGGACGCCATCTCGCCGGAACCATGGCTCATTGAATGCGGCTGACGGCCCTCATCTCACCGTGCTTTGCGCCTGCGCCGGCGGTCGCTTTTGCGAGCGGTCCGGCTTGCCTGCGCCGTGACGCGGGATCATTGGCCTCCTCCAGGTCGAGCAGAGCTTGCTTGGCCTGCAGGCCCCCGGCATATCCCGTCAGGGCGCCATCGGCGCCGACGACCCGATGGCAAGGGACGATGACGGCGATCGGATTGCGCGCGTTGGCCGACCCCACGGCCCGGGCCGCTCCCGGCTGGCCGATACGGCTGGCGATCTCACCGTAGGAGCGGGTCTGTCCGTAGGGGATCTCGCGCAGCACGTCCCACACCCGTCTTTGGAAGCTTGTGCCGGCTGGACACAAGGCAACGTCGAAGGTGGAGCGCTCACCGGCGAAGTATTCCGCGAGCTGGGCGACAACATCGGGGAACGCTGCCGGGTCATGTACCCATTGGCTGCGCTCGCCAGGTTGGTGGGCCGCATCTTGCAACACCAGGTGAGTGAGGCAGTCACCATTGCCGGCCAGCGTGAGTAGCCCGATTGAACTGCTGACGGTCAGGAAGCGGGTCGGGCGGGTCAGGTACATGGCGGTTCCTCCGTTGGCCAATGGTTGATTGGATGGTCCTGTGTTGCCCACAGGTACTGGACTGCATAGGACCGCCAAGGTTGCCACTGCCGGCTGTGGGCGATGAGAGTGGCCGGAGTGGCAGGCAGGCCGAGCAAAGAGGCGCCCTTTACGACGCCCATGTCGGTCGCGGGAAAGGCGTCAGGGTCACCGAGCGCTCGCATGCAGATCGCCTCGAGCGTCCATGGTCCGATTCCGGCCAATCGAGCCAGCTGGTGGCGGGCAAGCTCGTGGTCGGCACCGGCATCGAGTTCCACCGCTCCACTTGCCATCGCCTCGACCAGGGCGAGCACCGTTGCCCGGCGGGCCTTCGGCATGGCGAGCGTACCTGGGTCGAG
>JAKAOC010000475.1 GCA_021823385.1 Actinomycetes bacterium | reverse complement strand
TTTCCGGCCATCGGCAGCGGGATTGCCGCTTTGGCCGCTCACGGGCAGGCTAGAGGGGAAAGGCGCCTGCCGCAGCTTGAGCGTGCGTACAGCCGTGCCCCTCGGGGCGGCCCGCACGCATGCGCAGCGCCCCGAGGGGAGGGAGTGAGCTAGCCGGGTATGCGGCCCGACATGTCGGCGTTCTTCGCCGCTTTGGCCACCAGGTCCGGGATGAGCTTGGAGAGTTCCTCGACGGTCCAGCGATCGTTCTTGTCGATGCTGGGACCCGCGTGCCAGCCCTCGGCCACGTCAATGTGACCGCCCACCACGTCGAAGACGCGGCCGGTTATGGCCTTGGACTCGGTCGAGCCAAGCCAGGCGACCAGCGGGGAGATGTTCTCGGGCGCGAAGGCGTCGAACTCCTCGGGCTTGGCCTCCTCCGCGGGGGCGAATCCGAGGTTGGCGGTCATGCGCGTGAGTGCGGCCGGAGCGATTGCGTTCACGGTCACCCCGTAGCGCGCGAGCTCCCGGGAGGTGATGACCGTGAATGCGGCGATGCCCGCCTTGGCCGCCCCGTAGTTGGTCTGCCCCACGTTTCCAAAGATGCCGCTGGCGGAGGCGGTGTTGATGATGCGGGCGTCGTTCTCCTCGCCGGCCTTGGAGCGCTCGCGCCAGTAGTTCGCCGCCCAGCGGGTGGGGGCGAAGGTGCCGCGCAGGTGGACGCGTATGACGGCGTCCCACTCCGCGTCGGTCATGTTGATTAGCATGCGGTCGCGCAGGATGCCGGCGTTGTTCACCAGCACGTCCAGGTTCCCGAAGGTCTCGATTGCCGTGTTGATGAGGCGCTGCGCGCCCTCCCAGTCCGAGACGTCGTCGCCGTTGGCGACGGCCTGGCCGCCCATGGAGCGAATCTCGTCGACGACCTCCCCGGCGGGGCCGGTGGAGCTGCCGGTGCCGTCGACCTCGGCGCCGATGTCGTTCACGACGACCTTTGCCCCTTCGCGGGCGAACTCGAGCGCATGGGCCTTGCCGATGCCCCGGCCCGCGCCGGTGACAATCACTACCCGTCCATCGCAGATGCCAGCCACCTGCTCCTCCTCCTGTGCTAAATGACGATCTTCCGTCGCGCCATGTGGCGCAAGCTAGTTACCGTCTAGTAACAATAGCATCGTTCGCCCTCCAAGGTAATCCCTGTGCAAAGGCGCTACAAGGATCGGCGCTGCTGCGGGGCCGAGTGGATCCCCGCGGGCAGCTTGCGCTCGAGGCGGGGGTCCTGGCCGGAGAAGAACTCCTCGATGAGGTTCAGGACCGCGCGCGCCGCCGCCGAATGCTGGATCTTGGTTCGCCGGGCGATCCCGACCCGCCTGGGGGGGAGGCCCTCGATGGGCACCACGCCGAAGCGGCCGTTGAGAAAGGCCGGGATGGAGGTGGCCGGCGCGATGGTCGGGGCAAAACCGTCGAAGGCCATCGAGGCAAGAAGGCGGATGCCGTCGATTTCGGCTCGCGGGACAAGGGTGATGCCGACCTGGGTGGCGATGAGCTCGACCTGGTCACGGAAATGGGTCCCCCTCGGGGGAAGCAGGAGGGGGAGCTGGTCGAGGTCTGCGATGGTCACGACGCTCTTGGCCGCCAGAGGGTCTACCTTGGTGGTGATCAGAACAAGGGGCTCCTCGAACAAGGTCCGGAACACCAGCTCCTCGAGGTTGAACGGGCGGGTCATGACGGCGAACTCGAAGGAGTTGGAGTGCACGCGGGCCTCGAGGGTCGTGTTTGTGCCCTCCGTGATCTCCAGACGGACGTTCGGATGGCGCCTGCCGAGTTCCTCCATCAGGATGGGCACGAACCAGCGTGCCACCGTGCCGATCATCCCCACCCGGACCCGGCCGCGGACGTCGTTGCGCAGTGCCGAGATGTCCGAGTCGATCGCCTCGAGCTCGGAGAGGAGCCTTCTCGCCCGCATGGCCACCGCCTCGCCTTCCTGGGTGAGTTTGCCGGTGCGCCGATCGACGAGGATGGCTCCCACCGCATCCTCCAGCCTGGCGAGATGGGCGGAGACGTTCGACTGCACGGTTCCGAGGACCGACGCGGCCTGGGAAAAGGACTTGACGTCTTCGATCGCCAAAAGTGTTCTCAACTGCCGTAGCTCTATCATAAAAAACGATTCTAACTATCTGGCCGTACGTAATATTCGATAGGGAGGCGGCGCATATTATGGACTCAGCAAGGAAATGGATCCCCCCTCCAACTTGCGATACTGAAAGAAGCCGGCTCCCCCCGCCGGCTTCTTTTCTTTAACCCGCTCTTTCCCGGCGGGATCCGCTCCGGCCGCGACGGCCGCGGCGGTCTGGAACGGCCGCCTCGAACGCGTCTTTAGGCTGGAGTCATGCCGATAGCCCCCTTGGATACGCCGCGCCGGCTCGGCTCGGCCCGCTTCAGGGCCGGGCTTGCTCTTGCCCGCGGTGCGGGCTGGCTCTCCCGAACCGCCGGAGCAGGCAGCGGTACCGCCCTGGCCGGGAAGGTCTTGCAGGCCGTGGCGCCCGGATGCCTGGCCGAGGCGTCGGCGGGCCTCGCGAGCGTGCTGGTAAGCGCCACCAACGGCAAGACAACCACCACCGCCATGGTGGCCGCCGCTCTTGGCACTGAGCACGAGGTGGTTTCCAATTCGCTCGGCAACAATATGACGGCGGGAATCGCCGAGGCTCTGACCCACCGGGGCGGCGCCACCCATGCCGCCATCGAGGTGGACGAAGCCCAAGA
>JAKAOC010000474.1 GCA_021823385.1 Actinomycetes bacterium | reverse complement strand
GGGCCACATTCTCGAGGCCGCGCATAAGGCCCCGTCGGTGGGCCTGTCCCAGCCCTGGGATTTCCTGATAATCACAGCCGAGGAGACGCGGGCAGCGGTGGCGGGGCATGTGGAAGAGGAGCGGGCCAGGTATCAGGCCTCCCTGGCGCACGGCAGGGCCGGCAAGTTTTCCCAGCTGAAAATCCATGGGATCATGGAGGCTCCGGTCCTGCTGGTCGTAACCTCCACGCGCGAGCGGGGTGGCGCCAACGTCCTTGGCCGCTTCACCCAGGCCGAGGCAACCGAGTATTCGACTTGCCTCGCGATTCAAAACCTTTGGCTGGCGGCCCGTGCCGAGGGCGTCGGGGTGGGATGGGTCAGCTTCTATCGCCCGGAGGCGATTGCCGAGCTGTTGAGCCTGCCTCCGCACGTGAAGGCCCTTTCTCTGCTCTGCATGGGATATGTGGACGGCTTCGACCCGTCACCGGAGCTGGCGCTTTTCGATTGGGCATCACCGCGGCCCCTTTCCTGGGCCGTGCATTACGAGAGATGGGGGAATCAGGAGGTTTCACCTATGCAGCAGGCCCTTGATGCGATCGCTCCGCTCGATGCGGAGGCGATGGCTCTGACCGAGAAGCACCAGGCATCGCTTACCAAGCCTGCCGGCTCGTTGGGGGTTCTGGAGAGCCTCTCCGTGCAGCTGGCGGGGATAACCAAGGTCTCGCCCCCGCGGATTCCCGAGGCCGCCACGGTTGCGATCTTCGCCGGCGACCACGGCGTGGTTAGCCAAGGCGTGACTCCGTGGCCGTCGGAGGTCACCGGCCAGATGGTGGCGAATTTCTTGGCAGGTGGCGCGGCAATCAACGCCATCGCGCGCCAAGTCGGTGCAGAAGTGGTGGTGGTGGACGTTGGTGTGGCCACCGAGCTGACCCCGGCCAAGGGCCTGATGCGCAGGAAGGTGCGGTCCGGAACCGGCGATATCGCCACCGGGCCGGCCATGAGCGAGTCCGAGGCCCGGCGCGCTGTCGAGATCGGTGTGGAGATTGCGCGAGAGCTGGTGGCGGCGGGGGCAAGGGTGCTCATCACCGGCGAGATGGGAATCGGCAATACGACCCCGTCCACAGCGTTGATATCGCAGATTACCGGGGTCTCTCCCGGCGAGCTCACCGGCCGCGGCGCGGGCATAGACGACGGGATGCTCGCGCGAAAGGTCGAGGTTATCGAGACAGCCCTGGCCAGGGCAAGAGCGGCAGGGGAGCTATCGGATCCATTCAGCCTCCTGGCCGAGCTGGGCGGCCTGGAAATCGGTGCATTGGCGGGCTTCATCATCGGGGCGGCCGCCTCTCGCGTGCCGGTGATCGTGGACGGGGTCATCGCGGCAGCGGGTCTTGGGGTTGCCGCCATGATCGCGCCACTTGCCTCGGGCTATGCCATTGCCGGGCACCTCTCCAAGGAGCCGGCAGCCGGCGCAATGCTTGCGCACCTCGGACTGCGGCCGCTGCTCGACCTGGACCTACGCCTGGGCGAGGGAAGCGGCGCCGCCCTGGCTTTCCCGCTTCTCCAAGCGGCAGCGCGGATCGTCCAGGAGATGGCGACCTTCGACTCCGCCGGGGTCAGCCACAAGGACGACCCGGACCCTGGAAATTAGCGCGTAACGGCACTCGGCGTGCCGCCAGAGACTGCGGCACGCCACCTTTCACAGGCAGCGACGACTTTTTTGATGCCGGGGGCTGCGGCTTCGAAGTCCACTGCGATGGAGTTGAGCTCCATCGCAGTGGACGTCTCTGGATTGGCGGATCCCCTATGCCGCGGGAGCGCCGCGCGGCCGTGGGTCTCCAGGAAGTTTTCAACCGACGCAGGCGAGGTGAAGAGGACCAGGTCGGCCTCGGCAAGCTTCCCCCCGGTGCTGGCGGCCGCCACAATCGCGTCGACCTCCCAGCCCTTGGCTCTCATCCCGTCAGCTAGCGCCAGGTCTGCCCCGTCACTCTGGGCCAGGAGCAACCTTCCCGCGCCGACGGGGAAGTCGGCCTCAAACTCCCAAGCCCCGCTCCAATCGCCTGCCGCGTCAGGGAGCAGGTGGAACCCGGCCAGCCGCTGGACGGTGGCGTTCCCGAGGGCCGCCAACTTCGTTCCGCCAAGGTGGCGAACGTCGGCCAGGCTCGCAATGACGGCGTCGACGGTCTCCGGAGAGGTGAAGACGCACCACTCGTAATCGCCGATCCGTTCCAATGCGGATCCCAAGCCCTCGACTCCCGGCAAGCCGGGTGAGATGCCAACCGCCGGACCCGGAGTGAGAACTTCGGCGCCAAGGGCGGCAAGAGCGGTCGACAGAGGGTCCGCCGGCCCTTCAACTCCTGCTACCACGATGCGAGTCCCCGCCAAGGTTGTAGGGGGAGTGCCTTTGAAGTCGAGTGCGGCAGCCTCTCCGATGACGATCACGGCAGGGGACTCGACGTTCATCTCCGCAAGATCGCCCAAGGTGGCGCGGACGTCATGCTGGCGGGCGGTGGTCCCCGAGGTGATCGCCGCTACCGGAGTGCCAGGGGGCATTCCGGCCCCGAGCAGCGATTCGGCTATCGCCCCGCGGTGCGCTACGCCCATCAGGACGATGAGGGTGAGCCCACTGTTGGCGAGAACCTCCCATGGATAGCCCGGGGTCCCGCCCTGCTCCTGGTGCCCGGTCATGACGATAAAACCTTGGGAGGTGCCGCGATGGGTCACGGGAATCCCCGCGTAGGCGGGCACCGCAATGGCGGAGCT
>JAKAOC010000013.1 GCA_021823385.1 Actinomycetes bacterium | reverse complement strand
CCGATCTATCACCACTTCGCCTCCAAGCACGAGGTGCTGGTCACGGTGATGAGCCAGGTCATGGCCGATCTCCTCTCCGGCTCCGCGGCCGCCCTGGCCGAAGCGGGGGACGACCCCACGCAGCGCTTCTCGGCCTTCGTCGCCAATCACGTCACCTACCACATCGGCCATCTTCGCTTCGGATTCGTGGCCAACTCCGAGCTGCGCTCGCTCGAGCCCGGCAGCCGCGAGGAGATCGTCGGGCTGCGGGACGAGTACGAGCAGCGCCTGGTGGCCGTGATTGCCCAAGGCAGCGCCTCGGGCGCGTTCAGGGTTCGAGATCCCAAGCTGGCCGCACGGGCGGTGATCGCCATGTGCACGGCCGTTTCCAACTGGTTCGACCCGCGCGGCCCTCTCACCGCCGAGGAGGTCAAGGCGGAGGTGGCCCTACTGGCCTTGAACCTGGTGGGAGCGCCGGCCTGCGCGTAGGCGGCGGTCAGCTCCAGCTGTAGAAGCCCTGTCCACTCTTCTTGCCCAGCTTGCCCTGGGCCACCATCTCGCGCAGCAGCCCCGGCGGTGCGAAGCGCTCGCCGTAGGTCTGGGAGAGATGCTCGGCGATGGCCAGACGCACATCCAGCCCCACCAGGTCGCCGAGGCGTAGCGGGCCCATCGGATAGCCGTATCCGAGAGTCATGGCCTTGTCGATGTCCTCGGGGGAGGCTATGCCCTCCTCGACCATGCGTATGGCCTCCAGCCCCAGCAGCACGCCCAGGCGGGAGCTGGCGAATCCCGGAGCGTCCTTGACGACGATCGGCTCCTTGCCCATCCCCCGGGCGGCGTCCACCGCCGCCTTCACCGCCGCGTCCTGGCTGCGCTCAGCGACGACGATTTCGACCAGCTTCATGGACCAGACCGGGTTGAAGAAGTGCATGCCCACGAAGCGCTCGGGGGCGGAGAGTCCTTCGGCCAGGGAGGTTATGGAGAGCGCGGAGGTGTTGGAGGCGAGGAATCTGGGCGTCCGCTGCTCGGCCTCTGCCAGCACGGTGCGCTTCAGCTCCAACTTTTCGGGCACCGACTCGATGATCCAGTCCAGGCCCTCGGGCAGCTCGGCCGCCGACGAGTGGAACGCCAGGCGCGCCAGGGCGGCGTCCGCCTCGGCCCGGGTGAGCTTGCCCCTGGTGACCCCGGAGGATATGACCTCGTCGAGGCGGTCGCGTGCCTTACCGCGCTGGGTCGCGTCGGGTTCGACGACCAGTGCGTCCCAGCCCGAAGTGGCCACGGCGTGAGCGATTCCGACTCCCATGGTTCCGGCTCCGATTATCCCGATGCGCACCTGGTTGCTCCTTTTCGCTTCTCCCAGGCGAGATGTTAGCAAGCAGGTGCGCCGGCGTCCCGGCCGTGGCGAACTCCACCACGGCCGGGACGCCCGGAGTTGTCAGTCGCGCGGCGTGAAGCATGTCCCACTGGGGCGCCTCCGAGGCCGAGTGCGAGCGAGGAGAAGTTGCGGGCACGGGTCATGGTGGGGAGCTTGGGCAGGTGGCGCTCCGGCGATGAGTGTTGGCTCCCGCCCGTTTCGCCACCGGCTCCGCGCTGGAAAGGCAACCAAGGCATCCAACGCAGCCACGCCCCGGTATCGCTGTCACTGCAGGTGACCGCGGTTTACTGTTCCGGGCCTTGCGGCCACGGAAATTTCTCCCCGGTCCTGCGGGGGCAAGCGCCACCGAGGCGCTATCGAGCCGTTGTCCGACTCGAGCCGGCCCGGACAGGACCACCACTGTACATGTCTGCTCACGTGGCGTGATCACGACTGCCCACCTGGCGCTCCGGCGTGGGTAGGAGCACCGGTGCAGGTAGAATCTATGCCCGGACGGAGCCCCGGGCTCGGTCGTCGCGCAGGCACCTGGCTCTCTATGCCCGGCGCGCCTCCGCCTCCTTTGGATCCCGGTCGCGCCTCGGACCGTCAAGGGCCGGGAGGGGGCCTCCGCGCGGACGAAAGACAGAACGAGGCGGACCCGGCGCGCCCTCGGCCCGCCGGCATTCGAAGGGAAAGAGTCTTGGGCACGGCGGGCAGGCGAGTGGCGGCGACGGCTTTTATGGTGGAGGGCGAGGCGCGCGTGATATGAGCCGCCACGGCAAACGGCGCCCGCAAGGGTTCAAGGCCCGCTTCCACTCCTATCCCACCACCACCCGCCACCTGATCCTGGCGGTCATGGTCGGCGTGGTTGCCGGCCTTGGCGCCATCGTCTTCTACGAGGCGCTGCTTCTCTCCACCCACTTCTTCATGCACGTCCTGGCGGGCTACGAGGTGCCCACCCCGGCCGGGGAGGGCAACTCGGCGGGTTCGGCCCATTACCTGCGAGCCTGGGCCATACCCCTGGTTGTCGCCCTGGGCGGGGTCATCTCGGGCTTCATCGTCTTCACCTGGGCCCCCGAGGCCGAGGGGCACGGCACCGACGCCGCCATCAGCGCCATCCACCACAATCCCCGTGGCATCCGGCTTCGCGCGGTCATCGTGAAGATAGTTGCGTCGGCGGTGACCATCGGTTCGGGGGGCTCGGGTGGGCGCGAGGGCCCGACCGCACAGATCTCGGCCGGCTTCGGTTCGCTCCTGGCCAGGACGCTCGACCTCTCCGAGGAGGATGCCCGTGTGGCCGTCTCGATCGGGGTCGGCTCCGGCATCGGGGCCATCTTCTCCTCGCCGCTCGGCGGCGCGATCCTGGCCTCGGAGATCATCTACCGGGAGGACTTCGAGCCCGAAGCCCTGCTGCCGGGTTTTGTGGCCTCGGTGATCGCCTTTCTCATCTTTGGCTCGGCCCTGGGCTTCCAGCCGATCTTCTCCATCCCCTCGATCCGGATCTTCGACTCGCCGATGCAGCTCGTCTACTTCGCGGTGCTGGGGCTGGCCTCCGGGCTCATCGGGGTCCTGTATTCCAAGAGCTTCTACGGCATGATGGCCGTCAACCGCCGCATTCCCTTCACGCGCAAGCTGCACCCGGCAATGGGCGGGCTGCTGGTGGGGCTGATGGCTCTCGCCGCCCCCGAGGTGCTCGGCACCGGGTACGGCTGGGTGCAGAAGGCCCTGTCGGCCTCGACCTTGGACAGCATCCCTCTCGCCGTGGTCCTGCTCCTGCCCTTCCTGCGCATCCTGGCCACCTCCTTCTCGATCGGCTCGGGAGGCTCGGGAGGCGTGTTCGGTCCCGGCATGGTGATCGGCGCCTTCACCGGCGCTGCCGCATGGCGCCTCGGCGAGCTCTTCCTGCCCTCCATGCCGCACTCGCCGGCCAGCTTCGTGGTGGTTGGCATGATGGCCGTTTTCGGCGGCATCTCGCGTGCGCCGATCGCGGTGATGGTGATGGTGGTGGAGATGACCGGCAACCTGGACGCCCTCACGCCGGCGATCCTGGCTGTGGCGATCGCCACCTACGTGGTGCGTTTCTTCGACGAGAGCATCTACGAGGCGCAGTTGCACAACCGCGCCGAATTCCTCGCCCTGCGCAAGGGGAAGGGCCTGGCCCGCTGAGTGCGGACTATTCGCCCCGGCCGTTGAGATAGGCGCGCACCATCAAGGCGACGGCGGCACCTTCGCCGACCGCGGAGGCGATCTGCTTGGTGCTTCCCTCGCGGACGTCGCCGGCCGCGAAGACGCCCGGCAGGTTGGTCTCCAAGGTCTGACGGGTGGCCAGGAATCCGGCTTGGCCCAATTTGAGTGTGTCCTCGACGAAGCCGCTGTTGGGGGTTAGCCCGATGAAGATGAAGGCGCCGTCGGCCTCGATGCGCTCGGTGCCTTCGGGCGTCTCCACCTCCACCGCATCGAGGCGGCCGTTCGCGTCGGCGAGGAACTTCTTCACCTTGGTGGAAGTGCGCACCTCGAAGCGGGGGTCGTTGGTGACCCGCTCCTGGAGGATGGCGGAGGCGGTCAGGTTGGGTAGGTCCTGGAGGATGGTGATCTTCTGGGCGAACTGGGAGAGGAAGAGCCCCTCCTCGAGGCCCGAGTTCCCGCCGCCGATCACCACCAGGTCCTTTGCGCCGCGGTAGAAGGGGCCGTCGCAGGTGGCGCAGAAGTGGATTCCCGCCCCGATCAGGTCCTCCTCACCCGGGACGTCCAGGCGCCGATAGGTTGATCCGGTGGCCACCACCAGGGCCTTGGCCCTGTAGGTCGCCCCCTGGTCGGTTTCGGCGGCGATCAGGCCGTCGTCCTCGCGGGCGATCCGTCGAACCTGCACACCGGAGAGCATCTCCACGCCGTAGCGGCGCGCGTGCTCGACGTAGCGAGCGGCGAGCTCGCCGCCGCCTATCCCCTCCGGGAATCCCGGATAGTTGTCCACCCTCTCGGTGGCGCCCGCCTGGCCGCCCAGAGCCCCCTTGTCGAGCACCAGGGTGTCGATGCCTTCTCTCGCGGCGTAGATTGCGCTGGTCAGACCGGCCGGGCCCGCCCCGACCACGATCAGGTCATAGAGCGACTTGGAGGCGGTTATCTCCAGCTTCAGCACCGCGGCGATCTCGGCGTTGTCCGGCTCGACGAGGATGGAGCCGTCGGGGAACTCGATCACGGGGATGATCAGCTTCCCGCCGTTGCGCTCCATCACCTCACGGTGTGCCGCCTCGTCCGTTTCGACGTCGATGAACCGATAGGGGACCCTTTGGTCCGCGAGGAACTGCTTTGCCCTCTTGCAATCCGGGCACCAGTTCGCGCCCAGGATCCTGACGACCTCTTCCATCTTGTACCTCCGAAACTCTTTGTGTGAAGAACCCTTCGGAGGGCGATTCATTCCGCGGAGCTTCGGCGGGAGATTCCGCGCGCTCGTATCCGGTATCGACCTCGGGCGGAAGCAGCAGCGTGGAGACGAGGCCCGCTAGGACGAAGATCGCGGCCACCAGCGCGGAGGCCCGGGTGGCCGACGTCATCGCGGCTACCGCCGCCTGGTGCACGGCCTCGCCTCCAGGCTGGTTGGCGAGCTGGGGGATGGCGGCACCGCCACTTTGGCGCACCGTCTCCACCAGCGCGTGACGAAGCGCTTCGGGAAGCGCCCCGAGCTCCGCCAGGCGGGAGGAGAGCCCCCCTCCCAGGCGGGTGTAGAGGATGGTCCCGAGAATTGCGATCCCCAGGGCCGAGCCGAGCTGGCGGGCGGTGCTTTGGATGCCCGAGCCCAGCCCGCTCCTGTCCACCGGCACCTCCTCGAGCACGACCCCTGTGAGCTGGGCGGTGGCCAATCCGATCCCGAAGCCGTAGACGATCAGCGAAGGCTCGAGCCAGGCGACCGGGGAGGATGCGGTGACGGTCAGAGTGAGGGAGGCGATGCCGATGCTCTCCAGGGCAAGGCCGAGCCTTACCACCCCGCGGGCCCCGATGCGCCTGGTCAAGGTGGAGTTGAGCGCTCCGACCGCGAAGGTGGCGATGGCCAGGGGCACCAGCACCACGCCGGTGGCGAGCGCGCTGTATCCGCGGGCGCCCTGGAGGTAGAGGGGGAGGGCGAAGAGGATTCCGAACTCGCCGAGCGCCACGATCAGCGAGGCCAGGTTGCCGTAGCCGAAGCTGCGGATGGAGAAGAGGGCGAAGTCGAGCACCCGGGGGAGGTCGCGGCGCCCTCGGCGGAGTTCGTAGGGGAAGAAGGCGGCCACGGCCATGGCGGCCAGTACGAATGAGAGAGGAATGGGGGAGGGCCACCCAGCGGGCCAGGTTGCGCCGAAGGCCGCAAAGGAGGAGACCTGTGTCCACCAGCCGTAGCGCTGTCCCTCGATGAGGCCGAATACCAGCCCCGCCAGGGCCACGATGAGGAGCAGGTTGCCGAGGAGGTCCTCGTGCTTGTCGATGAAGGGATCGCGGCTTTCGGGAACCCATAGGAAGGATCCCACCAGGATCAGCGCCGCCAGTGGCAGGTTGATCAGAAACGCCCAGCGCCAGGAGTAGGAGGAGGTAAGCCAGCCGCCGAGCAGCGGTCCCAACGCGGCCACCCCGGCGATGGTCGAGCCCCAGATGGCAAAGGCGATTCCGCGCTCTCGGCCCTGGAAGTTGGTGTTCAGGAGCGAGAGGGTTGCGGGCAGGATCATCGCCCCTCCCACCCCTTGGGCGAATCGGCCGAGCAGCAGCATGGAGGATGAATCGGCCGAGGCCGAGAGCAGCGACGCAGCCGCGAAGATCACCGCTCCTGTGACGAAGAGCAGGCGGCGGCCGAAGCGGTCGCCCATCCTGCCCAGAGTTATGAGCAGGGCGGCGAATACGAGGGCGTAGATGGAGTTGACCCACTCGGCGTCCGCCGGCCCCAGGCCCAGCTGGCGGATCATCGTGGGGAGGGCGACGTTCACGATGGTGGCGTCGACGATGATCATCGCCACGCCGAGCGCCACCGGTGGCATCATCAGCCACCGGCGCAGCGCTCCGGGGCGTTCCATTCGCGCCATCGGAGCTTGGATGTGCTCAGCCATCTTCCGGCCCGCTTCCACCCGATCACGTCGGGCTCGACGAGCCGGACGCTAGTGCCACCGGGGTGGCCGTTTCAATGTGACTCTTGTCCCTCTCACCTGCCCGGCCCGGTCGGAGCAGGGGTTCCGTCCGAGCCTCGGGTGATCACCCCGGAACCTGAGGACCGGGACGTGCCGCCGGCGTTCCTCCGCCCCGGCGTCTTCCTGGCCGCCTCTGAGTTGGCGAGTGTGTGGCCTGGCCGCCGTCCCCCCATGTTGCACCTGGAGCCTCGGGTGAGATTGCGTCCGATCTTCGCGGCGCCGCGCGCAAGGCCGGCGTCGGAGTAGTACGAGGTACGGCCGTTTCACTTCGGACGGGTTGTGAAGGAGCCACCCGCGACGTCGATGCACTCCGAGCCCGGTTGGGGGCCGGGCCCTGCAGGTGAATGAGGCTTCCGGTACCGGCCTCAGACGGCGCTTACCACCACCACCGAGGCAAGCGTCAGCGCCGCGCCGAGAAGTTGGACCCGGTTGAGCCGCTCCTTGTTGATGACCGCGGCGAGTATCGCGGTGGTCAGGGGATAGGTCGAGCCGAGCGCCCCGACGATGGCCAGGTTGCCGAGCCGGGAGGAGAGTGCGAAGAGGCCGTTGGCGCTCACGTCCATGATTCCCACCGCAGCCAGCCTGGCCCCGTCCTTGACCCCCGGCGCCATGCGGTCGCGGCGAAGTAGCGCGACTCCGCCCATCAGCGCGAAGCTGGTCAGGCGCTGCACGAAGAGGGTGGAGAGAACTCCGGCCGGAGCGGACTGGGCGAGTGCCACGTAGGCAGCACCGAAGCCCAACGCGGCCAAGGTGGAGAGGCCGATCACCTTCAGGTTGGCCCGGCTGAAGCGTTCGTGGTGGCCCGAGGAGACCACCGCGACTCCGATGATGCAGCCGAGCAGCCCGATCAGCTGCAGGGGAGTGGGACGCTCGCCCATGGCCACGCCCACCACCACCGGGACCACCCCACCGGTTGCCGAGACCGGACCGACGATCCCCATCGGGCCTATGGAGAGCGCGCGGTAGTAGAGGCTGAGCGCGAGCGGGCCGACGACGCCGGCCATGACCGCCCAGATGAGGCGGCCCTGGAAGTGCAGGCTGAAGGTGGCCAGGCCGGCGATGGCGACCGCGATGAGTGCGGCGGTCTGAGAGAAGAGCACGGTGAGGTAAGGGACGTAGCGCTTGGCGAGCATCCCGCCACCGAAGTCGGCACTGCCCCATACGACGGCGGACAGCACCGCCAGCAGCTCTCCCATCCCAACCTTCCGCGGCGAAACCTGCCGGGCGCCTCCACCGCCACCGCGGCCGGCACTCAGGGGCCTGATGTCCGGCCCCCGAACAACGGTAGCCGCCCTGCGAACCGGGCAGGTGCGATGGAGTTACGGGGTCGTGGAGGCGATCCCGAGCACGTCGCCGATCCAGGTTCCCAGCCGGATCACCACGGCTTGGGAGATGGCGTGTCCGCCCGGATCGCGCACGGCGGTCACCTCTGCGCCGGAGGCACTCGAGAGGTACTCCCAGGTGCGCGACATCAGCTCGCGGGGCATGACCGCGTCGCGCTCCCCTTGGGCGACCATCACCTTGGTTCCGGCCAGCCGGCCCGGGGTCACCGGGACGCCGGCGTCGAAGGGCACGGTGCCGTAAAGGATCGCCGCGCCGGCGTAGCGGGACGGGTCGTCCAGGATGAGGCCACCCGCAAAGGCGGCTCCCCCGGAGAAGCCCACCAGTGCCACGGGCCTGCCGGGCGCAACGGTGGAAAGCCAGGCGGAGAACCAGTCCATGGTCTCGCGAAGGGACTCCGGACGGGGTCGGCCGATTCCGTAGTTGGCGAACCAGGCGTACCCGCCACCCTCGGCGATGGGAGCGCGCAGGGCCGCGTAGGAGGCTTCGCTCGGAAGGACCGAGGCCAGCGGCAGGATCCCCGCCTCGTCGGAACCCCTCCCGTGCAGGAGCACCACCAAAGGTGCGCCCGGGTCCTTCGAGCCCGCCCAGGCCGTCACCGGCGAAGGGAGGCGCGGGCTCAACGGTCCGCCTCGTTGACGATTTGGCCGGCAGTGGCGACACCGGCCCAGCGCTTCAGTTCTGCGTCGAGGTCCAGGCGATCGATGGGGGCGGCGTTGGCGTATTCGCCCCAGGCCTCGCGGGGCAGCATCCACATCAGCTCGAATTCGTTTCCGTCGGGGTCGGCCCCGTAGATGCTCTTGGTGGCGCCGTGGCTCGACTCGCCGCTGTAGGCGCCGGCACGTATCACCGTTGCGCGCGCCTCGGCCAGTTCCTCGATGGTGTCGAGCTGCCAGGCAAGGTGATAGAGGCCGATGGCGCCGCGGCGCTTGGGGCCACCGGCGGTGCCGACCCCGAAGAGCCCGAGGTCGTGATGGTTTCCTGACTTGGGCAGGCGAAGGAATGCGGCGTTGGCGCGGGGTTCGGTGGCGATGACCTCCATGCCGAACACCTCGGTGTAGAAGGCGATGGAGCGGGACAGGTCCGAGACGAACAGCACCGCGTGGTTGAGGCGAGTGGGCGAGAATGCCATCTTCAAGGTTCCTTTCGGTGTGCGGCGGGATGGGCCTGCCGGTTTCCGGTGCGGGCCGCACCGGCGCACCATCAAGAACATAGTTGATGTTTCATCTATTCCCTCGGCGGTTGGCTGCCGGTGGCCCCTCCGGCCGCCTGCAGCTTGGCCAGCATCTGATTCAGCGCCCCGTCCTGTGTCTGCAGATGGCGCTGCAGCTCGAGGCACTCGTGAAGGATCGCCTCGGCGTCGTTGTAGGTCTGTTCCGAGCGGCGGTCGGCAGTCTCGCTCTGGATGTTCTGTCCCACCATGATGATGGAGAGCAGCACCAACTGCAGGAAGGTCTGGGCCACCCAGGAGACGATCGCCTGGATGCCCTGGTGGATTGCCGCGGGCAGGCTGAGCATGTCCCAGGCGGCAAAGACGTAGGCACACCACATGGAGCCGACCAGCTTGGTGATGAGCAGGGCCAGCTTGCCGTTGAAGCCGACCGCGGCATCGGTCGTCTTGGGCGGCTTCTCCTTGCGGCGCTCGGCAATGCGTGGATGAAGGACATGTTCGAATTCCATTGGCGCATGATACATCCGTCCGAGCAGCGATTCGGGTGATGGACAGGGAAAGATCAGCAGGTCAGACGATGGAGGGGAGCAGGAGGAGGCCGAAGGCCATCACCAGGATCGAGACCCCCAGGACCGCAGCGCGGTGGGCGCCCCTCATGCGCAGCCGTTCGGGCAGGGCGCGGGCCTCGAGCGCCAGCAGCAGGCCGAGCACTATGGGCAGGAGCAGCGCATTCATCACCTCGACATCGACCACCGTCTCCACCAGGCCGGCACCGGAGAGCACTACGGCGGCGCCGAGGATGTGCGCGAGCCAGTAGATGGTGTAGAACTTGCAGGTTGCCCGGTCGGGGCGTTCGTTCAAGGAGTGGGTCCATCCGAAGACCTCCGAGAGCCCCCAGGCTGCCGCCAGCGAGGCGACCAGCGCCGCCACCAGCGCCGCACCCAGCATTGCCAGGCCGAGCAGGGCTTTGGCCGCCACCGTGCCCACGAAGGGCTGAAGGGCTGCGGACATCGCGCCCACCGTCTCCAGCCCTTCGCCGGATCCGTGCCGGCCGACCGTTGCCGCGAAGAGGACGACGGTGGCGATCGAGACCACCTGGGTCAAGACGGCGCCGATGGCCGTGTCGCGCCTCTCCCTGCCCAGATCCTCCTCGCGCAGCCCCCGGTCCACCACCGCGCCCTGCTGGTAGAAGATCATCCATGGCATGATCACCGCGCCGATGTTGGCAGTCAGCAGCATCAGATACGAGTGGTTGGCGACCGGCGCGGATGCGAGGCCCCGGGCGAGGGAGGTAAGGCTCGGATGGGCCATGATCATGGCGGGTATGAAGGCCAGCTCGGCCAGTCCGAGGGCTATCCCGATCCGCTCGGCGCGCTTGTAACTGCCGGTCATGGCGATGCCCACCAGGAAGGCGGTGGCGATGGGGACCGTAGTCCAGCGGGAGACGCCAAAGATTTCGCCCACCCCGGCCACCGCCGCGAACTCGCTCAGGAGCGCTCCGGTCGCGGAGAGGAAGAGAGTGAGCGAGGAGAGCAGCGCCACTCCCTGCCCGAAGTGGCGACGGATGAGGGCGCCGTGGCCCTCGCCGGTGGCCACGCCCAGCCGGACCGTGATCTCCTGCACGGCGTAGAGGACAGGGATCAGAAGGACCTGGGGAAGCACCATGGCGTATCCCCAAACAGCTCCGGACTTTGCCGCGGTTATGAGGCTGCCTGCGTCGGTGTCGGCAAGCATCACCACCAGGCCGGGGCCCAGGGTGGCGGCGAGCAGGGCAGCCGAGCGGGCGCGCAGAGGCGTGCCCCGGCCGCCGTGGCGGACCGGGGGAGCCGCTCCCCCTGCCCTTGCCCTCGGCGTCCCGCTCATATCGCCTCGAAGGGTACCGCCGGGGGCCCGGGGTGGCAAAGGGTGGAAATACGCAAAACGGTCCCGAAGTGATAGGGACCAAAGTCCCTTTCCCTCCACACCCGTGGCGCCCGAAATGTACGGACATTATGGTTTGGTGACAGAGGCCGTCGGAGAGCATCCGCGCGGCGAACGAAGGTGCGGGATCGGCGTGGGCGGCGTGCCGCCGTCGTAGGTGTATGCCGGCCTCCGCTCTCCGCAAACACGCAAGTTTCGAGGCCGCGAGCACCCGCGCCCGAGGTGGAGCGGGAAGAGGGGAGGACCCGTGGCTAGGACAGTAATCCTGGGCGCCGGAATTTCGGGCCACACCGCCGCGCTTTACCTGCGCCGCATGCTGGGCTCGGATCACGAGGTGATCGTGGTTTCGCCCAACTCCAACTGGAATTGGATACCTTCCAACATCTGGGTCGGGGTGGGCAGGATGACGCGCAAGCAGGTCACCTTCCCTTTGCGCCCGGTCTACAAGCGCAAGGGGATCGACTTCCGCCAGGCGCTCGCGGTGGGGATTCATCCCGAAGGTGACGCCGATACCGAGCGAGGCTTCGTGGATGTCGTCTACACCGATCCCGCCCGCTCCGGTGAGCAGGAGCGCATAGAGTACGACTTCCTGATCAACGCCACCGGCCCCAAGCTCAACTTCGGGGCCACCCCGGGGCTCGGGCCGGACGGCAACTCGCTGTCGGTCTGCACCGCTCCGCACGCCGAGCAGACCGCGGCGGCTTTGGAGAACGTTATCCAGTCGCTGCAGCGGGGCGAGCACCAGACGCTGGTCATCGGCATGGGGCACGGCACCTGCACCTGCGAGGGCGCGGCCTTCGAGTACACCTTCAATGTCGAGCATGAGCTGCGCGCCCGCGGAGTCCGCGACCGCGCCGACGTGGTCTACCTTTCCAACGAGAACGAGCTCGGCGACTTCGGGGTGGGCGGTATGCACTTCGCCCAGCAGGGATTCGTCACCAACTCCAAGATGTGGACCGAGTCGTTGTTCCGCGAGCGCGGGGTGAAGGCGGTGCTGCAGGCGCACGTCGAGAAAGTGGAGCCGGGCGAGGTCCACTACGAGCAGCTGGACGGGACCAAGTCCAGCCTCAAGTTCGACTTCGCCATGCTGCTCCCGCCCTTCCGCGGGGCGGACATGAAGGCCTGGGACCGCGAGGGCAACGAGATCACCTCCCAGCTCTTCGCCCCTAACGGCTTCATGCGGGTCGACGCCGACTACACCCCCAAGCCCTACGAGGAGTGGACCGCCGCCGACTGGCCCAAGAACTACCAGAGCCCCTTCTACGACAACATCTACGCGGTCGGTATCGCCTTCGCCCCGCCTCATCCCATCTCCAAGCCGCGCACCAGCCCCAACGGAACGGTCATCACCCCCTCGCCCCCGCGGACGGGGATGCCCTCCGGGGTGATCGGCCGGACGGCGGCCGAGGCGATCGCGGACCGCATCAAGAACGGGAAGGCGCTGCACCAGCACACCGCCTCCATGGCCTCCATGGGTGCCGCCTGCATCGCTTCGGCGGGAGCGGGACTGCGCGACGGGACTGCGGCGGCGATGACGATGTATCCGATCGTTCCGGACTACGGCCGTTTCCCCGGCGAAGGCAGGGACCTGAAGGAGACCAGCGGCGAGATCGGCCTGAGTGGCCACTGGACCAAGTACCTGCTTCACTACCTGTTCATCTACAAGGCCAAGGCGCGCCCGTTCTGGTATCTGATCCCGGAGTGATGATGGCGCTGCAAGTTTCGAGCCCAGGAGGCCGACCCATGGATCAAGGGAACACCGACATCGCAGAGGCCCCTCTGCCGACCGCGGGAACCCTGCGGGCTCGCAAGAGCCTGCCCCGCCAGGTATTGCGATTCATCGCCTTCAACCTGCGCATGCTGAAGATGGTGCGGATGGGCCATCACTGACATCCGGGCACGGCAAAGCGCGCTCTGTTTTCCGGACCGCCGGCGCCGATGTCGTGGCCAAACCTGTGCGTGTCCCTGTGCGCTTGTCGAGCCACCGCTAATCGATGCCGCGGTCGTCTGGGATGCAAGGAGTCCAGGTGCCGAGCCTCTCGTCGACGGCGGCTCTCACATGTCGTAAATGCTCTTACGTGGCCCGGCTGCCCGTGAGCGCAGGTAGGCGAGGACCATGCGCTCGCCGTCCGGGGTCAAGGCGATCCTGCGGGGAGTCAAGGGCAGCGAGGTTCCCCTTTCCCATGTTTCCTTG
>JAKAOC010000473.1 GCA_021823385.1 Actinomycetes bacterium | reverse complement strand
CTGGCCTGCAGCTCGGCGATGTCCGTGGGGTACTGCTGGGCGAGTGGGCCGGTCACCACTGCGCCGATGCCAAGCTTTGACATCGTGGCCAGCACCTGCGGATTTGAGAAGTCCTGGTTTCCCAGGTTGACCAGGGCATAGGCAAACGGGGTCTTCAGCGCCGCCTTGTCCACGTTGATCTGCTGGGTCGCGGCGTTCACTGTTATGTTGAGGGCGGTAACGGCCGCAATTGCCCAGGCGGCGAAGCGCAGTGCCAGCCCAGCTGGCCGGCGCCTTGACAGATTGCGGCCGCGAGCTCGCAGCTCACCAAGGAGCAAGGCATCCTCGAGCGCGGCTCCCGGGTTGGGATGGAAGACGCCTGCGGCCCGCCGAGTCGTTAGCTCCGGGTTGGCACCGAGTTCGTGAACCGTCTCGATCAGCTCCGCCCTGGTCCGGGCCCAAAGGGAGACGCCGGCAGCTTCCATTTCCATCACGTTGCGCAGGCCGTGGCCCTTGATCGGGTTGTACGAGATGACCGGCACGTGAGTCGCGAAGGCCTCGAGCGCCGTCAGGCCCCCCGCATTCTGGATCATGACGTCGCAGGCGCGCATGAGGGAGGGCATTTGATCGGTCCAGCCGATGACAAGGCCCACTCCGACTCGGGAGAGGCTGGCTCGTAGCGCCTCATTGCGCCCGCACACCACGACCGGGAAGATGTCGTCGCTCGCGCCAAGGGAAAGAAGAGTGTCGCGCAGGTCTCCGACACCCCAGCTGCCTGCCACGATGAGGGCACTGGTCCTGTCGGCGGGAATTCCGAAGTGGACGCGTGCTTCGGCCCGGTCGAGAGCGCCCGCTTCCCGGAATGCCTCTGCCACGGCCGGTCCAGTGACCACGGGGGTCTTACTGACCAGCTTCTCCACCTGTGCCACGGAGATGTTGTGCACGGCCAGGTAGGTGTCCACGCCTTCGTCGACCCACATGGTGTGGACGCTGAAGTCGGTCAGGAAGGTGTAGGCCGGGATCTTCAAGGGACGCAGGAGCGCCCGGCGGGCACGGCCCAGCACCAGGGAGGCGAAGGGGTAGGTGGTGATAACCGCATCGGCGCCGAACTCCTTCACCCAGCGGCGCATGCGCGGGAAGAAGATCATGTAGAAGAGAGTGACGATAGGCGGCTTGATGGGGCGAAAGGTGGCGAACAGCCTGAAGAGGGCCTCGTAGCTCCAGGGAGCATGGTCGAGCTGCAGTTCGTAGGTTCGTTCGAGGAATCTCCCGACTATGGGAGCGGCGTCGAGGAAATCCCGGATTTCAACTTCGTAGCCTCTATCCGCAAGAAGCCGCGCCAACTCTTTGGCCGCACCGTCATGGCCCGCTCCCATGCGAGCCGAGACGAGCAGCACGCGTTTGGACATAAAGCTGTAACCTATCCCTCGTCGACGCTATGGTTTATCTTCTGGCTATCTGCGCAGCCATCCTCTTCTCGCTAGCTGCGTTTGTCCAGCACCGAGAGGCCCAGAAGGCTCCGGCAACCTCAGCGCTCAAGCTCTCCCTGCTTTCGCGTCTTGTAAAAAGGCCCATTTGGATCATAGGCGTCGCGCTGGACCTGCTGGCCTTTGTCGCCCAGTTCCTCGCGCTCAAAGACGGCTCGCTACTTCTCGTGCAGCCGATCCTGGCCTTCGGCCTGACCTCCACGCTGGTGCTCGAGGCGGTTTTTGGTGCCCGCCGCGGCTTCGGACGCGTCGCCGCCCTCTCGCTCCTTTCCGCCGCCGCGTTGGCCGTCTTCCTGGTTAGCACCAACATCACCTCAACCAACTCGATTCCGTCGGTCTACTGGGGGGTGGCCATCGGAGTGGGGGCTGTCGCAGGCTTCTTCGCCTTCAAGTGGCTGTTCGGGGGGCTGAAGGGGCGCTCGAGAGGTGTGGCCATGGGTGTTTCGGTGGGCCTCCTCCATGGGGCGGCGACTTTTGTGATCAAGGCGGCTGCTAGCTCGGTTTCAGTCGACGGCTTTTTGGGGTCACTCGACTCGTGGCCCATCTACGCCCTAGTGGCCGTGGGCGCCATCGATCTCATACTGACCCAGTCGGCATTTCAGTCGGCGCCGCTTTCGGTCACCATGCCCGTGATCACCGTCCTGGAGCCAACCATTGCCATGCTGATGGGAGTGGCTATCCTGCACGAGGCGGTATCCAGCCGGTATGGGGGCGCGTTCCTGGCCGCCAACCTGGCCGCCATGGCGCTGGTCGCTCTGGTAGTCTCGGTTGCTGCTTCGCGCCTGGTTGAGGCGGCGGAGGAAGCGGTATGAGCTCTGGTGTGGCCGGGTGAGCCTCATGGAGGAGGCGGACGAGTCGGAGCCGGCGGTGGTATCGGGCCCCGCCGAGGTGCGCGCTTGGGTGTACGCCTATCGAGGTGGGCGTTGGTCTACGGTACCCGGACCCACAACTTCTAAACTGGCCGATCCCGCGATTCTGCTGGTTCACGGGCAGCCGGGGAGCGGCCATTTGTGGGGCGCTTTGCCGGATCACCTGAGCCACTTCGGGCGCGTTTTCTCCTATGACCGCCCGGGCTGGGGAGCTCATAAAAGCGCACCCGGTGACCTGGGCCGCAACGCCGAATGCCTGTGTTCAGTCGCTGAGGGCCTCGGTGGTCCGGTGGTCGTGGTGGGCTATAGCTACGGCGCCGCGGTTGCACTTGATGCGGTCGCTCGCGGCTGCGCGGCGGTTGCCGCACTGGTGCTGGTGTCCCCTGCCGCAAATGGACTCGCCATCGGGCCGCTCGAT
>JAKAOC010000472.1 GCA_021823385.1 Actinomycetes bacterium | reverse complement strand
CGTCCTGAGAACCACCAGCTCCGCGGCTTCGAGCGCCGCGAGGGTGGCAAGATTAATCAGCCCCTCGCCACCGGGACCGAGACCGACCGCCACCAGGCGGGACTCAGGGGAGGCCGAGGGGCTCATCGGCTGCTCCTACGCGGCGGGGGTCTTGGGCGGGACCACCTGGGCGGTGGTGCCTGAGACCTGATAGCTGCCGTAGGTGGGGTTGACCTTTATGTGAGCCGCCTTGGCCAGTCCGGAAACGAACGAGCCGACCGCTGTGGTGCCCTTGGATCCGAAGAGGTTCGCCACCACCGTGGGGATCGACTGCTGGAAGGGGATCAGCGTGCGCGAGGCGACCATTGCCACCCCAAAGCCGCTCTTCTCGGCCACCGGCGGCTGTGGCTTGTTCAGCGCGGCCGTGGCGACCGTCGTGGCAAAGGCGTTCCCGAAGGCGCTCTGGTACTGCGCGTAGGTTCCGCAGCCCAGATAGCCGCCCGCCTGCGCCGAGGCCGAGTCAACCGACTGGGACTTGGCGAGCTGGGCGTAGTTGGCGCCCGCCTGAAGCTGGGTGTAGATCTTCTGCGAGGCCGCCTGCGTCGTGGAGAGGATGTGATACGAGCAGATCTCGGTGAACTGGACCTGATGGCTGTTGTAATAGCTCTGCAGCGACGAGGTCGAGAGGTTCGTCTTGGTCAGGTATGCCTCGAGCGCGGTGATGTTGGCGGTGTCGGCGATCAGCTGCGCCTGGTAGCTCTTGGGGAAGGCTGCGAACGACTTGGGACCGCCGTAGGACTGCTCCGCGGTCAGCACCGCGATCGGCGAAGAGGTGGAGATGCCGATTCGCAGCTTGTGCACCGCCTGGTCGATCAACACCAAGGCAATGCGCCGGCCGAGCACTCTGTCCATGAAGCTGGTCGTGTAAGTATTGCTCCCGCTCCCCTTCACCTTGACCGAGGAGGAGATGGTGGAGACGAAAGCGGTGTTCGAGGCCAGATCGGAGGCCTCCTTGTTCAGCGCGGAAACGCTGATCACCTGAGAGCCGACCTTGGCGGCATAGGGGGTGGTGGCGGTACAGCCCGAGGCGACCAGGCCCGCCACCAGGGTGGCAGGCAGCACAATTCCATACTTGCGGCGAAACCGCATGGGCATCTTCTTCCTTCCGGATCAGGCTCCGCCCGGGAAAAGGGCGAAGTTCAGTCGTTCTCCAGATCGATTTCCAGAGCAGCGATGAACGTGTCGACAGCACCGGTGAACTTGGAGAATGCGTCCTCCACGCTGGCGCCTCCCGCCAGCTCGGAGATGGCCATATGCGCAGCCAGTGCGACGCCGATGAGCAACTCGTGCACCTGCAGGAAGGAGTCGACCGCGATCTCCTCCACCCATTCGGGCTCGAGTTCGTCGAGGCCGCCCACGAGCAGGCTGGAACAGACCTCGACCAGCTTGTCGTCGAAGTGGTAGGAGACGGCACCGGGCAGGGCGCCCTTGTTCATCTCGTTCATGAGCATGAGCAGCTTCAAGTGCAGTTCGGACCCCACGGGATGCTCGAAGACCACCGAGACGGCCACCTGGTCGGAGTCGGGGGCAAGATTGCACATGTAGCCCAGCTCGAGATTGTCCGTGGTGGTTCCGCCGAGGAAGGTGGTGAGGTCTTCCTTGGTGTCCTCCTCCCAGCCCGCCTCCACGAGGAACGCCGACAGGCTCTTAGCGAACGGCGTGAGACCGGCTCCAGGTTGCGCCATCTTCCTCCCGTCCTCGAGCGCTGCGCACAACAACAAAGAATCTAGCTGTGCTGTGCTGCATTGGGGTTCTGACGGGCCAGCACCAGGTCCAGCACCTCCAACGCCAGCCTGGTCGGGGACTCCTCCCCCGCCACTTCGAGCGTGAGGGTCCGGGAGTGCTCGTGGTACCCCGCCTTGGTGAAGCGCCGCTGGAAGTTGACCAGTGCGCTTTGCGGCACGGAGGCACCCACCACCCGTAGGCGCAGCCGCCTGCCCAGCGCGCTGCCGATGCGCTCGGCGCGCACCTCGCCGGCGCCCGCCTGGGCCGCCCGGTTACGGATCCGGGTTACGTCTATCAGAGCCAGCGTCTCGGCCGGGATGCGGCCGAAGCGGTCCTCCCAACCCTTTGCCAGCTCCGCCACGGCCTCGTCGTCGAAGCAGTCCGCGAGCTCCTTGTAGGCCTGCAGCCGAAGGTCGTCCTTGGAAACATAGGAACTCGGGATGGCCGCGGTCACCGCCACGTCCACCCGCACCTCGGGCCTGACGACCGTTTCCTCGCCGTTCAAGTAGGCAATGGCGTCCTTGACCATCTTCACGTAGGTGTCATACCCCACCGCCGCGATGTGTCCCGACTGATTGCGGCCGAGCAGGTTGCCTGCTCCACGGATCTCCAGGTCGCGCATGGCGATCCTGAAGCCCGCGCCCAGCTCGACTGCCTCACCTATGGTCTTCAGCCGCTCGTAGGCCTCGTCGGTGAGCTTGGTGTCCGGCGCATGCAGCAGGTAGGCATAGGCCTTGATTCCACCGCGGCCGACGCGGCCGCGCAGCTGATGGAGCTGGGATAGGCCCATCCACTCGGCCCGGTCCACCACCAAGGTGTTGACGGCGGGCATGTCTATGCCGGACTCGATGATGGTGGTGCAGACCAGCACGTCGGTCTCCCCTTGCCAGAAGGCGTCCACCACCCGCTCCAACTCCACCCCCTCCATCTGCCCGTGCGCCACCGCGATGCGGGCCTCGGGCACCAGCTGGCGCAGGCGAGACGCAACCGTG
>JAKAOC010000471.1 GCA_021823385.1 Actinomycetes bacterium | reverse complement strand
CCATCTGCAGCGGCACTGAGCAAGGTTTACCGATGAGCAAAAGGAAGGGCGCTGCTGAACCTTTACGGAACTAGTCAGCACCTGACCGCGGAGGGCTGGGGATTCCCCGGCCCTCCCTCGTTTAACCTGAAAAGGCGAGGGCTCGGTCGTCATGACGGCGCTGCGTCTCGGGAAAATTGCGGAGGAGGCGCCGGCCGGCACCTTATGTCGGTGCGACGTATTCGAAGGAAGGGCCGGCGCTGGTGACGCCGTCGCCGCTGGGCATGAACATCAACTCGCGCGCAACTTCACGCACCTCCATCATCGCTCCGAAAAGGTCGCCAAGCAGCTCGCTCTCCCCGTTGACGGTCCGATGAAGAAACCGAAGAAGCCCGCAGTAAGCCTGGTTGAATTCGGTCATCTTCTCCCGCACGGGGCTCCCATCGGGGTAGTCAGCCATGCGCGCGCCGATCCGCATGGGGTGCACCGCCGCCCAATCCACCTGAATCGCCTCACCGGTTGGACCCGACCGCGGGGTGTCGCCTCGCCTGTAGCGCCTGGCCTGCATAATCTCGGTGAAGCGAAAGTAATGAGCCACTTCGTCCAGGTCTGGATGGAACATATCCCGTTCACCATCCCAGACCTCGGCATGTTTCAACCCTTCGCCCTGCTCCTCGATCTCATCGACCGCACGGAGCGCCGAAGCCAGATCCGTCACCGCCACGATCCTCCAGCCCGCCTTACCGCCGATCTGCTCCGGGCCGATTTGGCGTCCGGGATCCCCGCTGAAGACCGCCTCCTCCCCCAGCGTCGCCGTCAGAAAGGCCAGGCCCTCCTCCAAGGCCTGATAGAACTGTCCGATCGTCTCGAACCCGTCGGCCTCGGCGGGCGCGTCGTCCACCTCGGGGCGCTCTATCCGGCAAAAGACCTCGAGAGCTTCCGGGGAGAACGGGAGCAGCGGCACTTCGAAGCTTCGATTGCTGAAGGGAAGCGTTGCCGGGTAGCGCGGCAGGAATTCAGGGGAGTCGATCACCGGCGATCCACCTACTGCGTTGAGCAGGTTCGCCGCCATCAGCAAGTGGACCATCTCATCGAGTAGGACGGATCTGACCAGTTCGGCGGCCTCGGAATTAGCCCCCTCCTGGATCGAATACAGCGCGCACAGGTACGGCGGAAGCGTGGCGTGCTCGAGTTCGATGGCGCCCTGGAGGTGCGCCCGCAGACTTTCGAGCGTTGAAATTTCAGGCAGACCCATCTACGACCCCCCGAGACGACCCCGCTAATCACGGTTTCGGAGGCGAAGGACCCAACCGTGGCGCCCCTCCCCTACCACCACCGGCGGCGCGCCCGTTTTCGGAATCGGACCGCCCGCCGCCAAGGATATCGATCAAACCGGGTTCACATGGCATGTTTGTGCGGACATTCCGGGCGTCCGGCGCAATGCACCGCGGTGCCGGTCGCGGCGGCACTCCGGGACCCCTGGCCCCGGGGACCGGGACCCTTAGGAAAGAGAGTACGAATCGATCGCTATCGTTCCCGAAACGACCTTGGCGTGCATCGTGACCTGCACGCCGTTGAGGCCGCCGGCGAGCGTAACCCCTACCGGCCTGGTGCCGTCGACCTGCTCGGTCACCTCGAGCGCGCCGGTGCTGCGCAAGGTTGCCCCCGCCAGCCTGGTGGGATACTGTACCCCGCGAGCAAAGGAATTCCACCAGCCGGCCTGGTTCGCCTCCAGCGTGTGGATGGCGGCAAACCACAGCGTCAGGGCCGAGGCTTCGAACTGAAGCGGAGCGTTCGATTGCATGAACTCGCTGCTCGGTAAGCCAGAAAAGGAGAGAGTCCCCATGATCTGGGTATTGGCCGAAAGAGTCAGCTTGGCCGGATCCAGACCCGACGGCAGGTTGACATGCAGAGACACCTGCGGCAACGTCGTGGGGACCGCCCCGCTCTTGGTCAGCGAGGCAGTGGGCACGGTATTCACATATTGGGCTGTGACGATGTAGCGCTGCGAGGTGTACCAAAGAGCGTTGGTCGGCCAGCAGGTGTCGAGGATCAGCGATCCCTTCGCGGGCACGTTTATCGGTGCGCCGATCTTGGTCACCACCCCTTTGGAGACGTGGAAGACGTAGCTGGCGCAGCCGACCGAGTAGGTGATGGTCTGGCCGGGCTTCAACTCGTCGATGCGCGAGAAAAAGCTCACGTCGTGTGCTGAAAGAAGGGATGCCCCACCCGTCCCGGGCCAGGCGGTCGAGGGGTTGTGACCGATGGAAACGTCGAGAACGCTGTTGTCGACCCCTTGCTGGACGGGTGCGATCAGGCCGATGGAGGGTATCGAGAGGATCCCGGGCCCGTTTGTCGCCGAGCACGCGCTGGTCGAGGGTCCTCCGGCGATGGTCGTTTGGCTCCGGTACTGCTCGAGCAGGCGCTGGGCGCCCTGGTCGGAGCGGAGCTTCCACCAGATCGGATAAGCGATGCCAATCGCGGCCACCACAAGTAGGGAGATGCCGGCGATCAGCCGCGCCCGGCCCAGGGCCCGCCGCTTGATCATTGCAACCCCCTCTTCACCCGCATCAAACCGCTGCTCCGCCGGACGATTCCAGCCTACTCCCGGCGGTCCGCATTGCTAGGTGCGCGAGGCTGCCCAACTACCCCGCTACCTGGGCTTCGGCCAGGCCTTCAGGCTCGCGGACCCGCCAGAACTCGATCTGCCTGCCACCGGCGATGAAGTAGGCGAGGTAGAAGTCGACTCCGCCCATGAAGACGTCAAGCCAGAAGTGGTT
>JAKAOC010000470.1 GCA_021823385.1 Actinomycetes bacterium | reverse complement strand
ATACGAGACGGTGGACAAGGTGCCGCGGCCAGGTTCGCGCAACACCACCGTTGCCTTCATCCACCCAAAGGCGGCCTTTGGAACTCTGATAGAGCTGGTGGAGGAATAGCTGCTTGGCAAGCCAGTGTGCACCCCGCCCACAGGCGAGCTGCACACTGGCGGCCTTCACCTTGATCTGGGTGCTCACGATTCGTTCGAGCCATGTGCCACAACTCGGGCCGCAGGGGCCGTTTGGCTGGGCGCCGGTTCTCGCGTCCAGCGGTCTTTAGAAAGGCTCAGGGTATGGAGTGTCCCGGAGGAGGGCACGACGGCCCATAAGCACACGGAGCTGTGAGGCGGCTCAGTCGTCTTCGTCCGCGGGCAAGGTCCTGGGGCGCGGTCTATCTGATGTCGGGACGTTTCCTAGCTATTTTTCGAGCCTGTAAAGCGCCTGGCCCTCGTCGTCGAACCCGGTGAAGCCGAAGCCGTTCTTCTCGAGCACTCGTCGGCTTGAGATGTTGTCGGCGAGCGTGGACGCTATCACGGCTCGCACGTCGCGCGCCTCAAGCAGCCACCGGCTGATGGCTCCGACCATCTCGGTACCGAAGCCACGACCCCGATAATCAACTGCCAGGCCGTAACCGATCTCTATCACGCCTTGGGCATCGGCGGGACCGTGGGTGCCGCAATCGCCGATGACCTTGCCGTCCAGTGTCACCATCCAACCGGCCGGCCAGCCATACTTGACTGGGCCCGACAGGCCGTCGATCGTGTCCTCGTGCGGCCAGCCTTCAGCCGGGTCGAGGGAGCTCAAATCGCCGTCGACAACAGCTCTGGCGGTCTCGGGATCAAATGGAACAAGCAAAAGACGTGACGTTGCCAATGACTCGAAGGTGGACATATGCAGCGGAATGCTAACAGGCCCACCCTTGTAGTGGGGGCGGAGAGGGAACCCTCCCCCGAACGCAGTCGGTTTTCCGTGGGCCGGAAAATCTCCGCTGAGCTGCTCGAGCCGGTTTGGGCTTTCCTGCCGCCCAGCGTGGCAGTGGCGAGCTGTGGTTTGCGGCTTGCCTGAACTGGTGGCCTACGCCAGGCGGGCACCGGCTGGATGCATGTGCCACGTCCTATCGTCAGTGCACGTGACCGGCTTGGGCAAGACTGTTGAGTAGGAGGCACGATCATGAATATTGCGCTGACGCGATTCATCGACCAGGGATTGCTTCAATATGCGGAAGAGAGCAGGGCCTATTACGAGGCCCGGCGGGCCGCCGGCGGCCAAAAGGGTCCCGGCAGCTACGAGGAGCTTCAACAAGTTCGCAGTCTTATCCCAAAGGAGCCTGCGGACTCGCGGGCAATCGAGCTCGTTGCCCGCGCTAGAAACCGCGATGTCCCCGTACGTGTGACGAATCCTGGCTCGGGTGACTCTCGGGCCGTGTTGCTTGACGTTCACGGGGGCGGCTTCTACATGGACTCTGCAGCGCGTAGTGACATAGGCAATGCGCATCTGGCCGATGCCCTGGGGGTCACGGTTGTGAGTGTCGACTACCGGCTGGCGCCCGAACATCCATGGCCGGCCGCACCGGATGATTGCGAGACGGCCGCCCTCTGGTTGATCGAGGAGGGCCCACGGTTGTTCGAGACTGAGCGGATCTTTGTTGGTGGCGCCTCTGCGGGCGCCAACCTGGCCTTGACAACGATGCTCAGACTGCGTGACCGCGGTCAAGCGAAGCGAATTGGCGGCGCAGTTTTGCAGTTCGGCGCCTACGACCTAAGCGGGATGTCCCCAGGGGGCCGCTTGTATGGGGAAGAATGGTTCATCGAAGCTTACGCAGGTCACGTTGCCGATAAGACCCATCCGGACCTGTCGCCTCTTTACGGAGACCTTCGCGATCTGCCACCGACCCTGCTGTTGGTCGGCACGCGTGACTTGCTGTTGGAGGACAACCTCGCACTAGCTGCCCGTCTCTCGGCCGCCGGCAACGATGTCGATCTCCGAGTCTTTCCCGAAGCTATGCACGGCTTCACGTCACACCCGACGTCCATGGCTTCGGCCGCTCGGGCTGGACTCGAGGCATGGCTGGAACGCCGTCTGGGCTAGATGTGCCAACGGCCTGGCCAGTGGCGGGCGCCGCTGAGTCGGAGAAGGCTTTCGATCCGCCACGCAAATGGCGCCGGGCCGGGGCTTTAGCCCGCCTTCCTGGTGCGACGGTTTTGAGTCATGGCGAGATGCGTTTGGTGGGCGCTAAGCGCTTGGGCCGGAAGGGGCGTGAAGTCGCCTCGTGGATTGCGGATGCCGTCGAGAAACATGGTGAGGTAGCGGCGGTATAGGTCGGGGGCCAGGTTGCGGCTGCTGTCGAGGATGGCGCTGAGGGCAAGCTGGATGAAAATGATGTCGGTCTGGTCGAAGTCCGGCCGGACGGCACCTTGGTCCTTGGCTCGCTCCACCAAGGCTGTCAGAAGCGGCGCGACCTGATCTCGGGCCTGTGCGACGCGCGTATCGCCAAGCGCCGGGTTGTTCATGATCTGGTTCAACCCACGATCACCGTGGCGCATGTGGAGGGCACGCTCCATAAACATCACGAGACCCTCCCAGGCGTCCTGCATCTGGAGTGCGTCTTCGGCGACTGCGGCGACCTCGCCGAGGCGTTTCTCGAAGAGCGCGTCGATGACCTCTTCTTTATTGGCGAAGCGGCGGTACGCGGTACCAATTCCAACGCCGGCGTGATGGGCGATGTCATTCAAGGTCACGTTCAGCCCATGCTCGGCGAAGAGCTCGCCGGCTGCGTTC
>JAKAOC010000469.1 GCA_021823385.1 Actinomycetes bacterium | reverse complement strand
AGCGATGGCGAGGTGAACTGTTCGGTCAAGCAGTTCGAGGTCGAGGAGGGGCTGACGCTGGAACGAGCAGTCGAGCTGCTGGCGGAGAAGCGTGCAAGCGTCCCGGAGGGCGCAGCCAAGACGACTCGCCGCAGGACGGCGGTGACCGGCACCAAAAAGACGGCAGCGAAGGGCACGAAGGCCAAGACGACGCGCAAAACGTCAGTGGCTCGAAAGAGCAATGCCGACTGAACCGAGGCGCGGCCGCTTTCTGGTACTCGAAGGCGGTGACGGGGTTGGTAAGACCACTCAGGTGGCCGCTGTTGCGGAGCGTCTGGCCCAAACCGGGTTGGTGGTCAAACGAACCCGGGAGCCGGGCGGGACCGAACTTGGAGAGCGAATCAGGTCGCTCTTGGCCGGCGACCATGACATAGATCCCTCGGCCGAGGCCCTCCTTATGGCCGCTGCCCGGGCCCAGCACTGCGCTCAGGTCATCGGCCCGGCCCTCGCGCGCGGTGAGTGGGTCCTATCCGACCGCTTCGACGGCTCTTTCTACGCCTACCAGGGGTATGGCCGAGGCATTCCATTGCCGCAACTCGAGGCGCTGAATGACTTCGCAGCCGGGGGAGTCAGGCCCGATCTCACGATCCTGCTCTCGAACGGTTTGTCCGGCGCGCATCGCGGCTTGGACGGCTCTGACCGCTTTGAGGGAATGGGGGCGGACTTCCAGACGCGCGTCGAGGAGGGCTACCTCGCGTTGGCTGCAAGTCACGGCTGGGAGGTAGTGGACAGCCACGGAAGCCGTGCCGAGGTGACTGACCGCATTCTGGCTGCAATAGAGCGTGGCCTGGGAGCACCGCATTGAGCGCGGAGGGGGATCGGCGGCCACCCGTTCTCGTGCGACTGGGTATCCAGGCGGGACTGGTTAGCGTGCTCGGCGCTCATCTCCTCTCCCCGCGCCATGCCTATCTCTTCCTCGGACCACCGGGCAGCGGCAAGGAGGAATGGGCAATCGGCTTTGCAGCTGCGCTGGTGTGCCCGAATGGCGGTTGCGGCGAGTGCGGCGACTGCCGCTCCGTCCTGGCCGGCATGCACCCCGACGTGAACGTCTTTGCCAACCGCGACGGAAGCATGTCTGTCGACGACGCGCGCCGGGCCATCAAGTACGCATCGCTCTCGCCCTCAGGCACGCGATATCGCGTCGTCGTGATGGAGGAGTTCGAAAACATAGGAAGAGTGGCACCGGTCCTCCTCAAGGCGATCGAAGAGCCACCACCGTCGACGATCTACGTAATTGTGGCCTCCGTGGTGGGGAACGAGATGGCGACCATCGCCTCGAGGTGCGTCAAGGTGGACTTTCCTCCCGTGGATGCCGCGGAGATCGAGACATACCTCGTCTCCCGGGGAGCCGAGCCAGAGGAGGCGTCGACGGCGGCGCAGTTGTGCGGAGGGAGCTTGGCCAAGGCGCAGGAGCTATTGGCCGGAGGATTCCTTTTCCGGCGCCTCTCACTCTGGGGCTCCGCGGCACGAGACCATCCTCAGAGCGGCTTCGAGCTCATGCGCACCGTGGGGGGCCTGATCGGTTTCGTGGACGATGTGGTTGCCGAACGCAAGCGGAAGGGGGAGGCGGATCTGGCGGAATTACGCGAACGGGTGGCCAAGGGCGGCGTAACTCGTGGCGCGATCAAAGAAGCAGAGGCAGACCTGACTCGCGAGCTGAAATGGCTGCGGCGCAGCGAGTTCGAGCTTGGATTCGCGATCATGTTGCGCGATATGCGTCCCGGCATGAGAGGCGAGGGCGATCTTGGGGCTGCTTATCAGGCCCATTCGCGATTGCAGCAGCGTGTTGGAGTAGCCATGCGCCGCCTTGCTGCCGGCGTCAGCGAGGTCACGGTGCTCGGTGCGCTGTTGGGGGAGCAACCCTGAAGATCGCTAGGATTAACACATCCGGGCCCGGGTAGCTCAGTCGGCAGAGCAGCTCACTCGTAATGAGCAGGTCAGGGGTTCAAATCCCCTCTCGGGCTCCACCCAACCCCGTGATTCGTCCCGACCCTGCCGTCAGTGGCCGTCGCCGCCGTGCTGCGGCCCGGGTGCCCGGAACGCTTCGGATGCTTCGGCCAGGACCGCCAGCTCCGTGACATGGAGCGCGGTGAGTTCCTCCAATGCCTCTTCCCCTGCGGGTTCGAGGAGGATCCGAACAACGCGCCGGTCGCTCGAGTCGTGTTCGCGCCTTATCAGGCCCGCAGCTTCGGCACGGTCGATTAGTCCGACCGCGGAATGGTGGCGAAGTTGGAGATGTTCAGCTAGCTCCCCGATGGTCGGCGCCTCCGAGGAGGGGTGGCCCCGCACAGCCAGCAGCAGTTGGTGCTGAGAAGGCGTTAGCCCGACAGCTCGGCACTGCATCTCGCTCCAGGCCAGGAAGCGGCGGAGCTGGTCCCGGAAGGCGAGAATATCGCGGTATTGCTCGTCGGTGAAGCGCTGCTGGCGTTCGCCCTGTCCACCGGTCACTCGGTGAGCTCTCCCTCCGCGTCTCCAAGGTCGGCACCTTGGTCCGGTTCCACCACCTTGCGCAGCCGAAAACGCCCGGCCGCCTTTCCTCGAAGCAGAGTAGGTGGCTGCGGCTCGTTTTCCGCCAGGCGGCGCGCGAGTGCATCTCGGAGCGCTGCGCGCCTCAGGATGCCCACGGGACGCTCGCTGTCGACTACTAACACTCGTTCTGCATCGGTACTGAGGAACAAGTCGAGTGCGTCGGAGAGGTAGGAGGTGGGAGAGACGGCAGGCAGCGTCGGAACCT
>JAKAOC010000468.1 GCA_021823385.1 Actinomycetes bacterium | reverse complement strand
ACTCCTTCACCAGCTTTTCGGCTCGAATAGCTATTGCCACAGCGCCTCCTTGAAAGCCTGCTTCAAAGCTAAGCGAAAGTGCGCACCTAGTCGCTGATCAAGGGGACGGATGCGACGGCTGCGGCCTTTCCGAGGGAGAGGAGGCGGGCGGCGTGGACGCGGCGGTATGCGCGGCAATGGCTGAGCAGAGTTGGGGCCATAGTGGTTCGGGCCGGTCGTGACCCATGTCTTGGACTAACAGGAGGGCGGCTCCTGGTACCAGCTGCGCCGTTCGCTCGCCGCCGCTCGGCGTGATAAGGGTGTCGTCAAGGCCATGGATCACCAGGGTGGGAACCCTCAGCCGGCGCAGGCCGTCTGCACGTGAACCGTCGGCGATCATCGCGGCCAGCTGGCGATTCGTTCCTTCCGGACATAAGCCTCGGTCGTGGCTTTCCGCGGCCACCCTCCGAGCGGCTTCCAAGTCCGGGTACTTTCGGGATCTCCAAACCACCGTTTTTTCCACCGCCGCGATGTACTCGTCCCTGCCTTGAGCCGCAGGTTCGAACAGGATCTGGAGAGCCTCAGGTCGCGACTGCCCGAAGTCGGGTTCCCCGGTGCTGGACATCATCGATGTGAGCGAGAGCAGGCGCTCCGGGTGTTCGATCGCCATCGTCTGCGCAATTGCGCCTCCCAACGACGCTCCCAGGACGTGGGCCCGGCGGATGCCAAGTGCGTCGAGTATCCCTAGCGCGTCATCGGACATGTCGCTGATGGTATAGGCGGCGAGCTTTCGCGCCTGGACAAAGTCACCCTTCGTCGCGGCGTCGATGACCAAGGAAAGCGTGTCCGGACTGCGGTCGAATTTCGAGGAGAGGCCGCAGTCCCTGTTGTCGAAAGCGATGACGAATCGGCCTTCGGCCGCCAAGCGTTCGCAGAACCCTCTCGGCCAAGCCACCAGTTGGGCACCGAGCCCGCCCACGAGCAGCAACGATGGATCGGCGGCGGAGCCGAAAGTTTCATACTCGAGCATGACGCCGCTGGAGGTCGTAATTGTGCTCATGGCCCAACAGAGCCTAGAGTGCCGCCTCGGCCCGACCATTGGCTGTTCAGGGGCATGCACCTTCATTTGCTCCAGGGCAGGAGTTGTTGCAAGCTACTACGCCGCCTGAGGTGATGCGCCCATCAGGCTATCCAGAGCCCTAAAGGCATAACCGGGCTAATAGCAGGCAAAGGTCCTTGCCCCGCCCGTCTTCGTTGCTACCATCTAAGGCATGGATTTCGGCGCCAGGGCAATTCGAGAAGCACAATTCCGCGAGAAGATGCGCGGCTACAACCCCGAGGACGTGGACACCTTCTTGGAGCAGGTGGCCAGAGGGGTGGAAGTCCTCGAGGAACGTAACCGCAAGATGGGCGACCGGGTCACCAAGCTCGAGCAAGATCTTGCCGAGGCGATGGAGGCTCGGCAAGAGAGCGATCCCATTGCTGCCCCGGCCCCTGCGCCGGCGGCCGCTTCGGCCGAGGCGAGCCAGGAGCTGCTGGATATCTTCGTGATGGCGAAACGCACAGCCGACGATGTGGTGTCCAAGGCCAAGTCCGAGGCTGACGGGGTAATGGCGGACGCGAAGCGCAACGCCGCCGACCTGGAGCGGACCGCACGCGCCGAGGTAGCGGCAATGCGCGAGGCCGAGACCGAGCGCCTGGCCGGAGAGGTGCGCGAATTCGAGGCCAAGCGGGATGCGCTGCTCGAGGAGTTGCACCGTCTCGCCGACCTGGCCTCCGGGGCGCGTGCCAAAGTGCGTAGCGCCCTTTCAGAGGCGATGGCTTCGATGGAAGTATCTTTCAGCGGGCTGTACCAGGAGGAGTCAGGCCAGGACAACGCTAGAGACGCGGGAACCGACGTGTCCGGTGAGGACCTGTTCGAGGAACTCGGCGAGGAGTAGGCAGGCCGCCCTTAGGCGGTGCGGTCCACCTCCACCTTCCAGCGCTGAGCGGCCGGGACCGTCTCGCTCTCAACGATCTCCAGGCTGTCCGCCAGTGTCTGGGTCTTGATGTAGTCAGACCATTCGGAGAGAATCGCCACGGCGGCATCCCCCGTGGCGACTTCCGCGCGGAGCTTGATGCGTTCGGTTATGACCAGATCCAGCGCCTTGCGCTCGGTCTGCACCATGCGCACGAAATCGCGCGCCATGCCTTCGGCCTCGAGCTCCGCAGTGGGGACTATGTCCAGCACGACGACGCCGGTCCTACCGAAGAGAGGGCGAGAGGACTCGGGCGCCACCACGCCGACGGTCACCTTGTACTCACCTTCCTCCAGAGGCGTGCCGTCCACGATGATCCTGCCTTCGGCATCGCGCTCCCAGCGGCCGGCCTTGGCGGCCTGGATCACCCGCTGGGTGTCGCCACCCAGGCGCGGGCCAAGGGCGCGTGGCACCAGTGCCAAATTCTCCGCTGCCAGGCTGGCGGTCTCCTCGAGCAGCGTCACCTGTTTTACGTTGGTCTCGGAGGCGATCAACTCCACATAGGGCGCCAGCCGGCCCGCACCGGGGGTGGCAATGGTCAACGATGCAAGTGGCAGCCGTGCCCTGAGCCCCTGGGCCTTGCGGATCGAGTGCGCTTGCGAGCATGCCTCGCGGACCAGGTCCATCTCTTCGACCAGGGCCGCGTCAGCTGGGAGGTCATCGGCCCGGGGCCAGTCGGCGAGATGCACACTGCGTTCCCCGGTCATCGACTGATAGATGTGCTCGGCGACCATCGGGAGCAGCGGGGCCACCACCTTGGTCAGGTGGTGCAAGGCGGT
>JAKAOC010000467.1:1885-2786 GCA_021823385.1 Actinomycetes bacterium | reverse complement strand
TACGACCCCTATACGTTGAAAGTACACAAAACCCACTACCTGAGATTAAACAGGTGATAGTTGTTTATGGGACACAGGTTGCCATGGAGCCAACCTTGGCAGGCGCGCTGAATGATATCTTTGGCGTGAATGTTCCAGGCCTACAAGGCTCTACACAAACAGTCAGCGGTGGTGGAGGTAGCGGACCAAGCGTTCCGACGTCTGTTTCTCTAAGTGGTTTGGCAAGTTCGATAAGCCAGGCATCGACACTGTATGATAAGGCCCAGGCGGCTCTGAAGGCGGGTAATTTGGCACAATACCAGGCAGACGTCAATGCGTTAGGGGCGCTCCTTGCAAATACCCAGTCGTTAAGTGGATTTCCTCAGCCGTCGACAAGGACATCGGCTTCAACAACTACGACCACGTCGCCAAAGGCAGCAAAAGGATAGTGAACTCAGATTAGTGCCTGGCGAACCTGATTCAGTTATGGCCAAGGCTTCCGAGATGCTTGGTTGAAAAGTGGCAAAAATTGCTTGAATCGGCTGGTATCCGGGGGCGCTTCTGCGGCTCTAATTGAGTAGCAGTGCTCGTAGGCCAATAAATCCCAAGGCAGTCAATCTGTTGATCTATTCTCGTAAGGTCGAGATTCTGGCAGGAAGTCAGCAGGTACCTATTAGATTGGTGTAACACATCGCGGGGTGGAGCAGCATGGTAGCTCGTCGGGCTCATAACCCGAAGGTCGTAGGTTCAAATCCTGCCCCCGCCACCATCGAAAGTGCAGGTCAGGGCCGGTGCGAGAGCACTGGCCCTTCTGCTGCCCCGGCGAGCATCCCACAGGCCATCCCGTGGATTCTGGCTCATCAGATTTCGGCGGTAGGACTGTCGACAGCAACCCCCAGTTGGACTTCACGGCCTAGAGGAG
>JAKAOC010000467.1:0-1875 GCA_021823385.1 Actinomycetes bacterium | reverse complement strand
TTCCGATCTGACTTCACAGCGTGGAGGAGCAGCCCGACCCGGAAGTTGTGGATCAATGTGAAGTTGAACGCTGTGCACTTCACCAATGGATCACCAGGTTGACATCTGTTAGCTACCTAACTATATTTGTATGGTGGCTAACGGCACGACGGACCCTCAGCACGAGTCAGCCGGGGCATGGGCGAAGAAGTATCACCTTGCGTCGCGAACGGTGATGGAATCCATACTGCGCCCCCACGATCTCGGCCCAACGCAGTGGTACGTGCTGCACCACCTGGCAATGGTGGGCGAGACCTCGCAGCGTGACCTTGCCGGCCTGCTCCAGGTCGAACGCCCAACTCTCACCGGCGTGGTCTCTGCCTTGGTCCGTAAAGGGCTGGTCGTGCAGGAGCCGAGCAGCACCGATCAGCGACAGAAGATGCTGAGGCTTACTCGGGCCGGTGCGGCGTTGTGGCGGAAGTTGCCCGACCCGATAGCCCTGATCCTGGACACCGCGTTCGACGGCATCGCAGCGTCTGACGTGGAAACCACCGCCCACGTGCTCCGCACCGCCACCGGTAAGCTCCAGGAACTCCTTTCGAAAGGGACACCATCATGACCATCCTCATCACCGGCGCTACCGGACTGGTCGGCAGCCGCCTCATTCCCCGCCTCGTTGACGAGGGGTACGACTGCCGCGCTCTCGTGCGACCCGGTAGGCCCTTCCCTGAAGGCGTCTCGTCGGTCGCTGGCGACCTCCTGGATCCGTCCACACTGCCTGAGGCCGTGGCTGGGATCTCCACTGTGATCCACCTCGCCGCCGTTCTACGGAACCCAGACCCGGAGCAGATTCGGCGAGCCAACGTCGACGGCACCAAGAACCTCATCGCGGCGGTCCGGGCTCATGCCCGCAAGGCAAGAATCATCATGGCCAGTACCAACCTCGTTTACGACGAAGATCTGCCGTGGCCAGCGCGCGAAGGCGATCCTGCCAAGCCGACCCGACCCTACCCGGCCAGCAAGATCGTCGCCGAGCAGGAACTTCGCGACAGTGGCCTGAATTGGATCGTCTTGCGTTTCGCTTTCGTCTATGGCGACGGCGACGGCCATCTGCAATCAGCGCCCGGACTCCTGGGGTCATGGGGTTGGCATCCCGCCGCCACGATGAGTCTGATCCACCATCGCGACATCGCCACCGCCACGCAACTCGCTCTCACCGGAACTCTGGATCGGCGGATCGTTAACCTCACGGACGATGCTCCCACCTCGGTCTACGAGATCGCTCGGATCGTCGGCACCGACTACCCCACATCAGCTCAGCCGCTCGAGAACCCCTGGAACGGGCACGTCGACGGAACCCTCGCCAGAAGCCTTGGCTTTACTCCCATGGTGCGCAGCATCTACCAAGCCGCCGACGAAGGGGCTCTCTAGAGCGGCTCATAACCCGAAGGTCGTAGGTTCAAATCCTGCCCCGCCACTTTGGTCCGCTAGTCAGGCGCCTTCATCCGTGCACGTGGTGTATGCCTGATCAGCGGTTTCTTTTTTCGCTTCCTGCCGAGACGTGAGTTTTTTAGGTGCATAACTCGGGGCCTTTTCGATGCCGCATCGGCATGCGTATGCAGGGTGTGCGCGGAGATGTGGCCAATGAGCTGCACTGTTCAACCGAACCTCAATCGTCTCGGTGAGACCCAGCCGCAAGAGCGGACCGGGCCTCTACGAGCCAGCGCAATGCGCTCGGGAGCTCATCTGGAGCAGCAGTTTATGGGGGCGGGCTGATGGCCGCACCATGGTTGGTTGCACGGATTGAAGCGATGGTCCGTTCTGCCGCATCGACACCGAAGCCAGCTTGACACGCTGCAAGGCGCCCCTCGCTGAGACGGGGCCCCGTATGGCCGT
>JAKAOC010000466.1 GCA_021823385.1 Actinomycetes bacterium | reverse complement strand
ACATAGTTGCGCTCGCCAAGAGCCTGGGAGAGCCGGCAGTCAGTATCTATTTGCCAGTGGGACTTCCCGGGGACGTCGCTCGAGACAAGACCGTGCTTCGCGACCTTGTTGTCCAGGCCAGTGGCGAGCTCGCCGAGGACGGATACCACCCGGCACGCGTCAAAGAGGTTCTGGAGCTTCCCAACCGACTGCTGCGTGATGACACCTTCTTCGCCGGCGGCATGCGTGGCCTGGCGATTTTTTGCGGCATCGAGGGAGAGCGGGTCTTCCGGTTGCCACTTGCGCCCGAGCCGGCCTATTCGGTCGCGGCTTCGCCATGGGTGGTGCCGTTGCTTCCCGTCATGGAGGGAGGTGGAGACTTCCTGATCCTCTGGCTCGATCTGAACGACGTCCGACTCTACTTGGCCAGCCGCTTCTCGATGTCCCGCCTCTCGACGGAGGGCCTCGACACCTCCATCGAGGATGTTCGTCCTTATGAGGACCGTCAGGCGCACATTTCCGCCCGTGCGGAAGGAACCGGCCGCGCGGGGCGCGTGGCTGTTTTCCACGCAAAAGGGGTTGGCGAGGAGATGGCCAAGCGGCACGAGGAACATTTCCTGGAGATGCTCGCTGCCGAGCTCGCTCCTCAGCTGGCCGAGTGGAGGGCCCCGATGGTGGTGGTGGGAGTTGGCGAACTCGCGTCCTCGCTCGCCGGGCGGCTTTCGCATGTTCCGGTCGCGGCCGTGCGGCTTGAAGGGAGCCCCTCGAGGGCTGACGAGCGGGTTGTGCACGCGCGGGCCTGGGAGGCCGTGGAGTCGATGATGACCGCCGGGCATCGTGCCGCTGTAGAGCGTTTCGCAGCCCTGGCAGGAACCGGGTACACCACTATCGAACTGGACGAGGTTGCCGCCGCGGCACACGATGGAAGGGCGGAATCGCTTCTGGTCTCTTCGACCAGGCCCGCTTGGGGCCGCCGCGTTAGTGGTAGCAACCAGGTAGAACTGCATGAATATGCGGTCATCGGGGATGTGGATCTGGTCGGCTCGGCAGTCGGAGACGCCCTCGCCTCTGGGGCGGAGGCCTACTTGGCCAACACGGAGGAGGCCGCCTTTACGCCGGTTGGCGCCATACTTCGCTATTGAGCCGTCCTGCAGTGGAGGCGGCACCGGACCCGCGCCACTGAAGCCCATCCATCCATGAACCCGGGAGCGGCGCCGGGGGAAATCGGGGCCGAGCGGTCGTCCGTGGGGAGTCGGCACGCGGCCGCCGTGATTGCCGCGGTGGCGGTCGCAGGGCTGGCGTTGCGCCTGTATTTGCTGGCTGGACCATCTCACCTCGGTGGAATTGCCGAGTACGACGACGCCGTCTACTTCGGTACCTCGCTGCTTATGAGCCATGGGCTGTGGCCCTACCGGAACTTCGTCATGGTTCAGCCCCCCGGCCTGCCCACTCTGATGCTTCCGCTCGCTTTTCTCGCCCACGCCACCGGCACGAGGGCGATGCTGGAGGCCACCAGGATAGTGACCTGCCTGGTGAGTGCCCTAAACATAGGCCTGGTCGGATACCTTCTACGCCGCTTGTCCATCGGGTCGATTCTCGCGGGGACCGGCTTCATGGCCGTCTACCCATCGTCGGTGCTGACGTCTCAGACCCTTTTGCTTGAGCCGTATTTGAACCTTTTCGTCCTTCTTGCTCTGGCGGTGCTCTTGGAGGAAGGCTCTCTTGCGCGCGTCTGGTGGAGATTCCTGGGAGCCGGAGTGCTGCTGGGAATGGCAGGTGCCGTCAAGACGTGGGCCATCATGCCTGCCGTGGTGGTTGCGGTGGTGGTAGGGCTTGCGTCGCGGCGGCGCCTTCTGCTGCTTGCCGCCGGCACTGCTGCCGGATTCGCGCTGCTGGCGGGGCCGTTCTTCCTCGCTGATCCACAGGCGTTCTTGCGTGAGGTCGTTCTCGATCAGTTCGTCAGGGGTGGGATCAGAACCCCCTTTGGCCTCAGGGTCGGCTACTTGACGGGCTTCGCCGTGAGCCCGGTCTCCGGTAACCCTTGGGCTGCGGCCACGGTCGGAGCCCTGGCCCTTGGTGCCCTGACGTACCCATTTGTTCGGGTGCGAACCGGCCTGAGCCACTCTGAGCGGATCGTGCTGGGGAGCCTGGCCCTGGTTCTGGTCTCCATGTTCGTTGCGCCGGAGTTCTTCTATCATTACGCCGCGTTCGTGGCCCCGTTCGTGGCTCTGGGATGGGGCCACGCGGTGGTGCGCCTCCGCGCAATCCCCCGCGATGGCCATCGCGTTCCTCGAGCGGCACTGGTTCCGGTGTCCATCGGGGCTATGGCGCTTGCCTCGATGGTGCACCTGGAAGGAAGCCGGGTGGGGCTGGTCGATCCTTCCGTGGCCGTCCGCCGCGTTGTTCCGGCCGGGGCCTGTGTGGTGACCGATACGGCGGAGATCACCATCCTCTCCGACCGGTTCTTCTCCTCCTCGCCAGGCTGCCCCAGAATCGTTGACGCTTTCGGCACCGCCCTGGATTACAGCGGTTCCGTGCCGCCGGCGGATATAACCACCGCGCCGCGCCGCCTGGAGCAGTTCTGGATTAAGAGCTTCAGCAGGGCAAATTACGTGGTCCTGAGCGCCAACAACGCGGCAAGAATTCCTTGGACTCCGCTCGTCCTCGGCTACTTGAGGGGCCACTTCCACCTGGCGAGCGAGACCGGCGTCTCGGTCTTCGTGCGCAATTCCGGCTGAATTGGTGCCACCAAAGCTGGCAGTTCTGGCAGGAGGCTTCCAGCGGGGATATTGTCTTTGCGTCGGCGCTGGGTCAGGCCGCCC
>JAKAOC010000465.1 GCA_021823385.1 Actinomycetes bacterium | reverse complement strand
CACCACGCTTCGCGCTCGGGAGCAGGACATCCGCCGCGAGAAGGCCTCCTCCAATGTCTGCACCAACCAGACGCTGATGGCGGTGTGGGCCGCGATCCATCTCTCCTGGCTCGGGCGTCAGGGCTTCGCCGAGCTTGGCCGGCGCAGCCTTTCAGGTCGCCACTACCTCTCCTCGCTGCTGCAGGAGAGAGGACTGGGCGAGGTCCGCCTCGGAGGTGGATCTGTGCGCGAGTTCCCGGTGTCGCTGGATCGACCGGCGTCGGAGGTGATCGAGGAGATGCTCGGCCGAGGGTTCCTGGCCGGCGTCGCGCTGGAGGGGAGGCGCTCGATCGGCGCCTTCGAAGGGTCGCTGCTGGTGGCCGTGACCGAGAAAAGGACCAAAGCGGAGATGGACCGCTATGTCGACGAGCTTGCCGAGGTGCTGAAGTGACCCAGACCGAGATAGCCGCAGCCGGAGGCAAGGCGACCTCCATCCCCTTGATGGGCGGCAGCCCCGAGCCCACCATCTTCGAGCTTTCCGCTCCCGGGCGCCGGGGCGGCGCTCTGCGGGAAAACGGTGTGCCCATGGTGGACCCGGCATCGGTGATTGATCCCACCTATTTGCGCGAGGAGCCACTCGCACTTCCGGAGGTCTCTGAGCGCGACCTGGTCGCCCACTTCACCCGGCTCAGCCATCGCCAGTATTCGGTGGATCTGGGGTCCTACCCGCTGGGCTCCTGCACAATGAAGTACAATCCCAAGCTCGCCGACACGGTGGCGGGGCTGGCCGGCATCGCCAACACCCATCCTCTGGCACCCGTCTCGGCAATCCAGGGCTGGCTGGAGCTGATCTGCGCCGTCGAGGAGTACCTGCTCGAGATCACCGGCATGGACGCCGCCACCTTCGCCCCGGCAGCCGGCGCGCAAGGGGAGCTGACCGGGCTCCTGATCATGCGGGCCTATCATCGCCACCGCGGCAACCACAAGACCAAGGTCCTGATACCGGACTCCGCGCACGGGACCAATCCGGCCTCGGTGACGCTGTCGGGCTACGAAGCGGTCACTGTCCCTTCCAATTCCCGGGGCCTGGTTGATGTCGAGGCGCTTCGCGGCCTGGTCGACAGCGAGGTTGCGGGAATCATGCTCACCAACCCCAACACGGTTGGCCTCTTCGAGGAGGAGATCGCCGAGATCGCCGCGGCCATACATGAGGTGGACGGCCTGCTCTACTACGACGGTGCGAACCTGAATGCGATCGTCGGCGTCGCTCGCCCCGGCGACATGGGCTTCGACATCGTTCACTCCAACCTCCACAAGACTTTCGCCACCCCGCACGGAGGAGGTGGCCCGGGCTCCGGCCCGGTGGCGGTGGTCGAGAGGCTGGCCCAGTTCCTGCCCGGGCCGTACCCGGTGCGCGCCGAGAAGGGCTTCGACGTCATTGAGCCGGAGAACTCCATCGGCAGGGTCCACTCCCACTTCGGCAATGCGGTCGTCTTCGCCCGGGCACTCGCCTACATGCTCGCCCTTGGCGGCGACGGCCTGGCTATGATGTCCCGGGTGGCGGTCCTGAACGCCAACTACCTCAAGGCACTCATTGCCGAGCACTATCCGCCGGCCTACGATGCGGTCTGCATGCACGAGTTCGTGGCCACGGCCTCCAACTTGAAGAAGGCGTCGGGCGTGCGGGCTCTCGACGTCGCCAAGGCCCTCCTGGACCGCGGCTTTCACGCCCCTACCGTCTATTTCCCCCTCATCGTCGACGAGGCTCTCATGATCGAGCCGACCGAGACCGAGTCCCGTCAGACATTGGACGCCTTGGCGGCGGCGCTGATCGAGATCGCAATGATCGCCGAAGACGGAGAGGAGGCGGCCAGCCTGCACGATGCTCCCCGGCTCACGCCGGCAAGCCGCGTGGACGAGGCCAGGGCGGCCAGGCACCTTGTCACCACCTGGGACGCAAAGGAGTAGGTGGGCGCGTCCCCTCTTGGGCTAAGGTTCACTCTCTGGCCCGGGATGGGGACGCTCTCCGGCAGCCCGGCGGCAAGGACACATCCCGGGCACGCCCGTCCAAATCTCAGAACGGGACCACCAACCGAGGAGGTGACATGCCGTCCAGCTCGCTGCAAACCCCCACGTTGCAGACGGCCCGCCTGCGGCTTCGGCCCTTCGACCACGGAGACGCGACCGGCCTTTTCGCAATGCACAGCAGCCCACGCGTGATGCGCTACTGGGATGCTCCACCCTGGAGCGAAATCACGCGGGCCGAGCGTTTCATCATTGCTTGCCGGCAGATGGCGGACGAGGGTGCCGGGGTGCGGCTGGCCGTGGATCGCGCCGGTGACCGGTCTTTCATCGGCTGGTGCAGCCTGAGGCAGTGGAACCCCGACTACCGCAGTGCATCGCTGGGCTACTGCTTCGACGACGCGGCGTGGGGAAACGGGTATGCGACGGAAGCCACAGGCGCATTGCTGGGATGGGCCTTTCCCGCGCTGGACCTGAATCGGATCCAGGCCGAGACCGACACGCGGAACGTGGCATCTGCTCGAGTCCTCGAAAAGCTCGGCTTTGTACGTGAAGGCACCTTGCGGGAGAACTGCATCGTGAGCGGCGAGGTATCCGACTCCTGGATATTCGGCCTGGTGAAGCGAGAGTGGTCACCACGGGCAGAGCAGCTCCGGGCCCGCTGAGTCTCGCCCCTCCAAGAGACCGGCCGGACTCCAGGCGACGGCGATCCTTGAGGGGGAGGCCGCGCCTCCCTGGCACGTCGAGCGTCGGGAAGGGACAGTCCCACTTGCTGCCTGTCCGATAACCTGGGTACTGCA
>JAKAOC010000464.1 GCA_021823385.1 Actinomycetes bacterium | reverse complement strand
GATCGTCTCGAGCCGGGAACCGAGTTCCTCGTCGCTGATCGCACGGGCCGAGGGCGGGCGGGACTTCACGTCGTAGTAGGTGCGGGGAGCGACCTGGAGCTGACGACAGATCGACTCGACTCCCCATCTGTGCCCACCGGTCTTTTTGTCCCGGTGGGCGCCGATGAACGTAACTACTTCTTGGATCGGCGGTCGAGTTCGGCCCCGAAGAAACTTGTGATGGCGATTTCCGCATAACGATTTGCGGCGGGACGAGCCATGATGAAACGGCGGAGTTGGCCCGCGTAGAGCAGGTAACACGAAAGTAACAGACCTGAATTGCTTTGGAAACATCCTGGCAATAGCTTGACGTCGTCGCAAGGGTGCGACCGTCGACCAGATGGACGCGCGATCCAACCGCAGACCGCAACCGCTCAATGGTCGGGTGCGTTCTGTTTTTGGCATCGACGCAGCCAGTGGCGTGTTGTCGGCAGGCAATCAAGGGAGCCAGGAGACAAGTGAAGCTGATCGTAGCAGTCATCAAGCCCTTCAAGCTGGAGGACGTGAGGAGCGCTCTCGCCAAAGCGAACGTGAAGGGGATGACCGTATCCGAGGTGCAGGGCTATGGCAGACAGGGTGGACACACCGAGGTCTACCGGGGCGCCGAATACCAGACGCAGTTCGTGCCCAAGCTCAAGATTGAGCTTGTAGTGGGCGATGACCAGGCCGCGGAGCTGGTGGAAGCGATCGTGGAGGCTGCCAGGACCGAGAAAATCGGGGATGGCAAGGTCTGGGTCGTACCGGTCGAGGACTTGGTGCGGGTGCGAACCGGCGAGCGCGGACCGGATGCAGTCTAGTCTCCCGGCCGGGGCGAATACCAGTGGGCTGGTGGCGATTCCGCTAGTTGCCCGGCAGCACTGACGGTTACTTCATAGCATGTCAGCGTTCAGCGGTAAGCGGCCTCAGCAAATGGCAACCCGGGGCTTTTTTATCGGCCCCGGTGTGTGCGGAGTCGGGTTTGACTATGCACTACAGCGGTGGAGGTAGTGCCTGGGTCTTGGCGCGAGCCACGGTAGTTTTCTTATGAGCGCTGGACCGGGCTTCTTCTTTGCCCGAGGGGTCCGCTCGCAGAACGTCTTGGACATGCTGATCAAGGATTTCGGGACTGTGGCGGTCGTTCTCAGCCCCATCGATGCATTTGGTGCCCACTATTTCGCCCTCAGCCCGGACCGGGGTGGAGTCAGCCCTAATGGACTCTCCGTATCTTCGGCCCGCCGTATGCGAGTCAGGGGTCCTGGGAGATGGGGATACCATCGCGCGAAAAGTCTCGTTTCCGGCGACAGTGGGTTTCTCGACGGCCTTTGCCATCATCGCCCTGCCCCCAATTTCTCGGGGTGACAATTTGGGAGATGCTTATCTACGTGACGATTTGCTCGGGGTTGTTCGATTTCCACCGACGGATATTTCGCTCAGGTGCTGCCGACTTCGCTGGGGCACGGCCGTGGAGATTATTGCCGGTACGGAGAGCCTTGAGGTCCCTGTCTTGGTAGGCCGGCGGACAGGCGGCCCAGAGCACCCGTCACCAAGGACAACGTTCCGCTCTTGCGGTTCGGGGCCGAGTACGTGGCCGCCGCACTCGCAGCTGAAAACCGGCGCATTGTCGTCGTCGATGACAGCGAAGTCGACGACGGCCTCATGCCTGACATGACCGAGTTGATGATCTCGCTGTGCGCCCGCCTCCATGGCAGGCGTTCGGCTGCCAACCGGCGGCCAAGGCAGTCGAAGTGGCGACGAGCGGTACCGGAGCGGGCGGTGGTCACGTTGGCTGACCCGGCAGCGACCGAAGCTGCGAGAGCGGCGCCCACCAAGAAGCGCTCACCACGGACGAGGTTCGTCATCCCCGACGGGTGGGTCACCAGAGGCTTCGTCTTCGAGGTCACATTGCCCGATGACCCGGAGGCCGCATCAAGGTTCCGCCCCCACTTCGGCGCCCGCCGCTTCGCCTACAACTGGGCACTGGCCCAGGTGAAGGCGGGCCTGGACGCAAAGAAGGCCGCCGGGTTCCCCAGGTTCAAGTCCCGCCACAAAGACCGGGCCAGGGTGCGCTTTACGACCGGGTCCATCCGGGTCGAACCCGACCGGCGGACCGTTACCCTGCTGGTGGTGCGAGCCCTTCGCTCGAAGGAGAGCACCCGGCGCCTGGAACGCCTGGTGGCGACGGGCAGGGGCCGTATCCTATCGGCCACCATGTCCGAACGGTGGGGGCGGCTGTTCGTCTTTTTCTCCTGCCTCGTCGAGGCCCACGCCTACCCGGCACCGGCCACGGGTGGCCGGGCCGGCGTGGACCCCGGGCTTCGGGTCCTCGCCACCATCGCCGACGACTCGGGCACCATCACGCACCTCCCCAACCCCTCTCCGCTGCGGGCCACGCTCACCGAGGCTCGCCGGACGGGACTACAGCTCTCCCGGCGCATCCCCGGCTCGAACGGCCACCGGACAGCCAAAGCCGAGCTCGCCCGGCTGGACCGCCGAACCGTGCGCCTGCGCCGGGAGACACACCACCAGCACACCACCGTGCTGGCGGACACCTATGGCGAGGTGGTGATCGAAGATCTCGACCTCGCTGCCATGAACAAGGGGATGGGGTGCCGGGCCTTCCGGCGTTCTGTGTCCGATGCTGCGCTCGGCCAGATCAGGCCACAGCTCGCCTACAAGATGGCGTGGAGAAGAACCACGCTCACCGTCGCCGACCGTTGGTTCGCCTCATCGCAGGTCCATCACATCTGCGGGTGCCGCTTGACCGAGCCGAGGAAGCTGGCCAT
>JAKAOC010000463.1 GCA_021823385.1 Actinomycetes bacterium | reverse complement strand
CGTCGACGGCGGCTCTCACATGTCGTAGATGCTCTTACGTGGCCCGGCTGCCCGTGAGCGCAGGTAGGCGAGGACCATGCGCTCGCCGTCCGGGGTCAAGGCGATCCTGCGGGGAGTCAAGGGCAGCGAGGTTCCCCTTTCCCATGTTTCCTTGGTCTCCGCCAGCACATTGAAGATCCGCCACCAGCGCAGAGGGCGGTGCACCGCGTAGTGGACCTGGCTCGCGGTGATAGGGGATCCATCTATCACCCAGCCCTGAGCGGCGAGAATGGGGGCGATATCGGAGGCGAGTTCCCCCGACTCCACCCCGGAGCGCAATAGTCTCAGTCCGACCAGCTCGGTGACCACGCGCGTAAATTGCTCGTCGTCTTCGGTTTCGGTCGCGACCTGCTCCCAGAGTCGCTCCGGACTGGCGAGTAGTTCCCGACCCCGGCTGGTCAAGTGCAGCCGCCGTCCGCGCCGACGCACGAGCCGAAGGCGGTTTGCCGCTTGTCGCAGGACGAGCAGCTGGTGGACGTCGGACTCCGAGCGCGGCGCGCTTTCGAAGCTCCACCAGCCAAAGCGTTGGACGGCCTCGACAACGGTCGTTCTCGCAAGGTAGTTGCTCTGGGTCAACTCGGCACCGGCAGGCTCGGCTGCCTTGTGCAGCAGCCAAAACATCGGCCCTACCGCCTCGCCTGGACTCGAGGGCGGCTCAATCGGATGGAGGAGGCGATTGGCGACATCCGCTCGCCATCTCGCCAGCGCTGGATCGCGCGCGCTATCGGTCCAGGCTCCGATGCGTTCGGTGGTGACGAGGCCCGCCCGGGTTTGCCCCGGTGGCAGTTCGAGCGGGCGCTGCAGAGCGGCCTCGGTCAGCGCCGCCGCCTTCGTCCGCCATCCGGAGGCGCCCGGAGTCAAGTCGCCGCTCGAAATGGCATCAGCCAGCGTTCGCTCGACCTCCTCGTAGGCGACCACCTCATCCACGCCCATGATCGAGCCCCAGGCGAGTACGACGGTGTCGGGGGGTTCCACGCCGGATCTCGCTTGGGCCGCTTGGTAGGCGCGCGGACCGTTGTCATCGCCCTTCTCCCATTCGGCGAGCACGTTGGCCGTGGCGGCCGAGCGTGCGATCCCGGCGAGGCGAAATTCACCGAGTTCGTCGAGCAGTTCGGCGGTCGCCTCCACCGCCTGGGTCCATGATTCGTCGGGGAAGTTCCGTGGCAACGTCCACCACAGGAAATGCTGGACCCGCGCCTGGTGGATCACTGAGGGCCCTTCGCCGACGGTCAGGGAATGGGCCACCAATTGCGCCACTTGCGCCAACTCCGGCCTCCGCGACCCGACTTTCGCTATGACGTGGTCCATATCCTGAGTGTTCACTTGCAATCCCCAAGTTAGGCCTCCCGGCGGCGGCGGCGGGCTGGCCCGGTCCCGCTGTTCCCCGCCTCGGGGGCTCCTATACGCTCCGTGTGCTGAAAGGCCGTGCTTCCGGCGTTGAACCGCGTTCTTGAGTCAACGATGACGGCGGCGCCGGGCGCCTCGCCCTGCCGCCTCGACGTCGCCTCCGTCGGCTATGCCTCGGTTTCCGGCTACGCCAATCCCCGGATAGGACTGTGCGTGCCGCACCAGCCCAATTGTAAAGTCTGACCGGCTGTACCTGCAGGTGTCTCGGCGGACTTTCATCTGCAGGGAGGCCGGGAGGAGCCCCCTATTACTTGCCTACGGCTGAGTCGCCGGACGGACAGAGATTGAAGCCACGACCCGAAAAATCCTCGCCTCCGGCGCCGGTCCGGAAGTTGCCCATGGCCTCCCTCCCGTTCGCCGCAGTCACTTCAATCCGGTAGGTACGGGCTAATGCGGACGCGGGGATGCTCACTAGGGTCTCCAGGTCCGCACGGCTACGCTGCAGGCCGGCGTTGGCGATCCCGAGTCCATGCGCATATCTTCGGCCAGTTCGCAGCCCCGCACTTCGCGCCGCACCTCTCGGGTGCGTCTCGGGGCGGAATCGATGCGCGGCGCATTCCTCCGCCCGACTTGGGCGCGCACCGTGGGCCATTCCGATATTGTGGCCTCGGCGTCGCGAAATTCCGTATGCCTTGGGGGTGCATCCATGGCCAGAAACCGATTCCGTGCCGGAATCGAAACCGAGCAATCGTCCGCACAGGGCCAGTGGGTCGGCCGTGCCGAGACCAAGGCGCTCGCCGTCCTTTGCATGACGTTCTTCCTGGTAGCACTGGACAACACCATCATCAACGTGGCTCTCCCGAGCCTTCAGCGCAGTCTGGGGTCTTCGACAACCGCACTGCAGTGGATCACGGACGCCTACACCACTGCATTCGCGGGGCTGATCCTGGTCGGAGGACACCTTGCCGACCGCCTGGGCCGCCGGGAGGTGCTGCAAAGCGGGCTGGTCGCCTTCGTGCTCGGCTCGGTGGTCGCGCTTTTCGCGCACTCGAGCGACGTCGTCATCATCGGGCGCCTCATCATGGGGACCGGCGCAGCGTTGGCCGTGCCGGCCTCGCTGTCGATGCTCATCGACGTCTTTCCGGCCCCCCGGCAGAGGCAGACCGCGATCGCCGGATGGACGGCGAGTGCGGGCCTGGGTGTCGCGCTTGGTCCCCTGGTGGGAGGGGCCCTTCTCACGCGGTACTGGTGGGGATCGATATTCCTGGCCAACATCGCCGTTGCCGGCCTCGCGTTGGCGGCCTCCGGCCTCCTGCTTCCCAAGAGCCCGAGCCACCGCCTGCACTCACTCGACTGGCTGGGCTCGTTGCTCTCGGTGGTGGCGCTGTCCTGCCTGGTTGCCGGCATCATCCAGGCGC
>JAKAOC010000012.1 GCA_021823385.1 Actinomycetes bacterium | reverse complement strand
CCCAGCCGCCGATGGTCGGGGTGATGGTGAAGTAGTCGTTGACCGCAGTGGTGTTGGTCGAGGAGAACGACACCGTGCCGATGTTGGCGGTCTTGGAGATGCCGGGCGCGGGCGCGGCCTGCGTGATCGTGACCGTGGCTGTATGGTTTGCAGACTGCAGCCCCACCGTCAGATAGGCGGTGTTGGTTAGCGTTGTCGGCGCAGCCGAGTTGTCGACCGTGAAGTCAACCGTGATCTGCCCAAGGCTCGGGCTGTAGACACCGGCGGCAGGGGCGGTGTAGGTACAGGTGACGGTGCCGCCACTGGCTGTCGCGGGGCAGGAGAGGACCGAGCCGGTGTAGTTGACGGCGCCGTAGGTCACACCGCTCCACGCGGGAAGCGGATCCGAGACGGTAATCGCCGTGTTACCTGGCACCCAGCCGGTGACCGTCGGGGTGATGGTGAAGCTGTCGGGCGCGGGCGTCACCGTAGAAGGCAATGCGACCGCGGAACTCCCGGCAGTCTTATTGATAGTCAGCTTCGGCGCGGCTTGGGTGATGTCCACCGTGGCACTGGCGTCGACGGTTGTGCCGCCAACCGCCAGATAAGCGGTGTTGTCGAGGGTGATTGGCGCAGCCGAGTTGTCGACCGTGAAGTTGACCTGGACTGTGCCAAACGAGGGATTGTAGATGCCACCCGAGGGAGCGGTGTAGGTACAGGTGAGTATTCCTCCGGTGAACGGGGAGGTGCATTGCATGACCTGCTCGCCCGTCGAGTACGAGTAGGCGGCACTCGTATAGCTGACACCGCTGTCGGTCGGAACCGCATCGGTCATCGTGACAGTGGCGCCGCCCGGCACCCATCCGGTGACCGTCGGGGTGATGGTGAAGTAATCACTGGTGGGCGAAGTCGCCTGGGGCAAGGAGATGGACGTGGCGTTGGCCACCTTGGATATGCCGGGAGCCGGCGCCGCCTGGGTGATTTCCACGGTGGCACTGGCGTCGACGGTTGTGCCGCCAACCGCCAGATAAGCGGTGTTGTCGAGGGTGGTCGGCGCTGTCGAGTTGTCGACCGTGAAGTCGACCTGGATGGTTCCCAGGCTCGGGTTGTAGACGCCACCGGCAGGGGCGGTGTAGGTACAGGTGACGGTGCCGCCACTGGCTGTCGCGGGGCAGGAGAGGACCGAGCCGGTAGCCGTGACGTTTCCGTAGGTGACGCCGGCCCAGGCGGGAAGCGGATCCGAGACGGTAATCGCAGTGTTACCCGGCACCCATCCGGTGACCGTCGGGGTGATGGTGAAGTAATCACTGGTGGGCGACGTCAACTGGGGCAAGGAGATGGCCGTTGTGTTGGCGACCTTGGATATGCCTAGAACCGGGGGCGCCTGATTTATCTGGACGTCGCCCGTGGCCTGTGCCTGTTGGCCTCCAAAGGACAGCGTCGCGGTATTCGAAAGGATTCCGGCCGCCGCCGCGTTGTCGACCGTGAAGTCGACCTCGATGGTGCCCAGGTTCAGGTTATTGGTACCGGTTGTTACCTGGTAGGTGCAGGTGACGGTGCTTCCACTGGTTACGGTCCCGGTGCACTGCAAGGGGGAGCTGGCACTCGGGGTTACCGAGGTCCAGTTGACGCCGGCGTAGATGGGCAAGGTGTCTACGAGGGTGACGGTTTGGCCAGCGTCCACATGGCCCGTCACGGTCGGGGTGATGGTGAAGTAATCGCTGACGGGCGAGTTTGCGGTCGGCAGGTTGATAGTGCCGACTTTCGGTTGCTTGGTCAGCGAGAGAGTAGACCCCGGCTGCTGGACTGTCACGGTCGCGGAAGCGCTCTGGGAGGCGCCGCCGGTCGAGACCGTGGCCGTATTGATGAAGTTGCCCGACGGTGCGGAGGTGTCGACCGTGAAGTCGACCTGGATGCTTCCCAAGCTCGGGCTATAGACACCACCGGCAGGGGCCGTGTATGTGCACGTGAGCAAAGTGCCACTGCTGGCGGTAGCCGGACAGGCGAGCGGGGAGCCGGAGCTCGTGGTGACGGCGCCGTAGGTGACCCCGGTGTAGGTCGGCATGGTGTCGGTCACGCTGACCGTCTGGCCGCCGGGAACCCAGCCGGTGACCGTGGGAGTGATGGTGAAGTAGTCATCGACCGGGGTGGTGCTGCCCGCCGAGAAGGTGACGGTCGGGATGTTGGCGACCTTGGTTATGCCCAGCGCAGGCGCGGCCTGGTTGATGGCCACCGTCGCAGTGGCGTTGGCGGTCAGGGCGCCGAAGGTGATGGTCGCGGTATTGGAAAGCATCGTGGGAACGGCCGAATTGTCAACCGTGAAGTCGATCTGGATCGTTCCCAGGCTCGGGCTCGTCGCCCCCCCGGAAGGACCGGTGTAGGTACAGGTCAAAGTGGCGAGGCCGGCGGCGCTGGACGGACAGGAAAGAGGCGAGCCTGGACTCAAGTTCACGCTGCCATAGGTGACGCCGGGATCCGTGGGCAGCGGATCAGTGATGGTCACCTGCTGTCCTGCGGCGACATAGCCGGTGACAACAGGCGTGATCGTGAAGGAATCGCTGGTAGGAGAGCTTTGCGCCGGGAGGGATACGGAGGCCTGCGCGGCGGTCTTGGTGATCGAGACACCCGCGACTGTGAATGGCTCGCAAGGGCCCGTCGAGGCAAGAGAGGTGGATGTGCCCAAGTAATTCGCTATATAGAAGTAGTTGCCGGCCTGCAGGTTCGATGTTGTGGCCGACGTCGCCACTCCGCTCTTGTTTAGCGTGCCATCGTAGCTGGAGAGCGGAGCCGATGTGGGTGACCCGCTCGTCGGACAAGTGCCGGAGTACAGGTCGAATTCGACCTGCCCGGTCGGAACAACAGTGCTGTTCGTGCTCTTCACCGTCGCCTGGTCGTAGACGGATCCACCCTGGGTGATCTGATTGGCATTCGTGGCGGGCTGGTTATCGGCGCCGTTGAAGACGACGGTGGAGGTGGCGGTGGAGCTGACGGCGATGGCGCTGGCGGCCATCGGGAGATCCTGGGCGCCCACCGTGATGGTGCCGGATCCCTGGGTGCTACTGATGGTCACGAACGTTCCGGGCTGGAGCATGTGGTACGGGGAACCGTTGATATCGGCCGCGCCGACATTGGGTCCCCAGTCGGAGGAGCTGGCGATGTGTCCGCTCCAGGCCAGGACGATGGTCGCCGTGCTCGAAACCGAGCTGGGAACCGAGAAGTTCACCGCGAAGGTGGTGTAGCAGCCGCTCGACTGTGGAACGTTCTGAGAAATGTAGCTGATGCCGTCGATGGAAGAGCCCAAGGGGCCGAAGATGGCTATGTCGCCGGCCTGCTGGCCGCTATACGGCCTCAACGGATCGCTGGCACTCAGGCTGCAGGCCGCTGCCGTGCCCGAGGGGCCCGCCGTGAAGAAGGTCGCAGCGGGGATCGGGTAGGTGTTGGCGGGGGAGCCAGGTGTACATTCGCCGCTCGGCAGGACGTCGGCACAAGGATTGTTCTGGTTGGCGTTGGTCGAGGTGGCACTACCGGTCGTCTCCGTCGCGTCAAAAGAGCCGAGGTAGTCGATGGCATGCAGGCCCTTCCAGGTGGTGTCGTACTGGAACTGCGCTTGATAAGAGCCGGCGGGCAATCCCGAAATCACGGCCCGGTAAGGGATGAACTGGCCCTCCGCCCAGTGGGCGTTGCTGGCATTCGCGTTGCCGCCGATCCAATTCTGGAAGCCGTTGACCTTGTTCCCGCTGCTTCCCTGGCAGGGCTGGGGATCGCTGGCCGGGCCGTTGGCGCACTGATCGATGGTGGAGGAAACCCCCGTCGGTGACGCCGCCGCATTCGAGACGAAAAGCGCCAGGCCGCCACCGAGGTTCGCCATGACAAGCAGAACCACCGAGACGACAGTGCCGAACCGCTTCGTTCCAGAACCGGAGCGAAAGCTTCGCGACCTGCGGAACAACATTGATGTAGCCATGGGTGACCAGCCCTTCAGACGCCTTCTCAGCGCCTGGGCCGGTTTCGCACTGGCTTCCTGCGCGCTATGCGACCAATTGCACGCGCAGATCCTTGCCTCCCAGAAGCAGACACCTAATCTAACGCGCTACGTGTGCTATGCAAAGAAGAACGGCGAATAAATTGCCGCCAAGGTCACGGATAGTGGCGCTTGTTCCACCCGCCCAGCGTCCAAGGCTCTGTTCGGGGTGCAACGACAGCGCTCGGTGCTCGCCTCACGAAGCGGAAGCCCCTACACGTGCCTACGATCAATGACATTCGTCACAGGCAGGGTGCGACCGGGCGCGCCGACTTGGCGTCGGCTGCAATTTGAGGATTTGGTCGGCAACGTTTGAGCGGGCCTGAGTTCTCCTGCAGCCACGGCGCCCATAGGCTTTGGCTTGGCATGCAAACCGCACGCGCGATCCGACAACCCCAAAGGGACTCAGCCAGGTGGACGCGCTATGCTCCCTGGTTCGCCACCGGCCTCGTCCTTGCCTTGGTGATGGCGAGCCGCGACAACCAGGCCGACTTCCTTGTCTTCTACAAGGCGGCCAGTGCGCTCGCACACGGGCACGACCCTTACCCGCGACTTGGCAGCGCACAGGTCTACGACGGCTCGTCCTACGTTTATCCGATTTGGGTCGCCGCGACTCTCACCCCGCTCACCCTCCTAACGCCATTCGCCGCCGCCAAGGTCTGGGTCGCCATCTCCTTGGCGGCCTACGCCCTTTCCTTCAAGCTGCTCGGCAAGCCATCCGGCTCGGCGCTCCTTCTCGCCGGCTTGACCACGCCGGTCATCATCAGCCTGCAGATGGGGACGCTCACCCCATTTCTCGTGCTCGGTATTGCCGTCGCATGGCGATGGCGGGATACCCCGGTCGTGGCTGCAGCCGCCGTCGCGTTGGCAGGAACCTCGAAGCTGTATTTGCTTGCGATACTGGTCTTCTTCGCTGCCACACGCCGCCTCAAGGCCCTCGGACTTTCCGTCGCGTTCTCGGTCACACTCCTCGGCGCCGGCTTCCTACTCGGGCCCATTGGAGCAACCGGCTATGCCCGCCTGCTGTTGTCACTGTCGAAGCACGAGTCCGTGCAGGGCTGGTCGAGCAGCGCAATCCTCGCCCCCTTGGTGGGGGTTGGAACGGCGCGCCTGCTGCCGCAGGTGGCGGCGATTGCTGCGGCGGCAGGCCTCCTCTGGCTAAGGCGCCGCCATCCCTCCGACCGTCGTGCACTGGCCGGTGCGGTGTCGATTGCGCTGCTGGCCACGCCCATCCTGTGGAGCAGCTACCTTCCCCTGCTGCTGCCGATTCTCTTCCTGGCTGACGCTCCCATTTGGGCAATCTGGGTGGCAGCAGCGCTCTCCTGGGCGCTCACCACCCCCGACCGTGCCCAGGCGCCTCTCGACGCTGCTGCGATGGGCTTGCTCGCCGCGCTTGCCGCGTTTTCGCTGCTGGGCGGCAGCACAGGAGAAACATTGCGCACATTGCGCGAATCAGGGCGGTCTCTGGCCCTCCGAGCTCGGCATTCCTTCCGCCGTGGCAGGACCGTGTGGCTGGCGGCGTGCACCGCGCTGGCGGCCGAGGCAGCCGTTGGTGCTTTCCATCCAGCACTTCTGCCCGCAATCGTCTCCCAGGATCTGGTTATCGCCTCAATTGCATATGCGTTGACCTCGCCCGGTGAGCTGCCTGAGGAGTTCGCGAGGCGGCCCAAGGCCCCGGTAATTCCTTTGAGTTAGCCCCCTCCAAATTCGGCACGCCTTTTCACTTGGCATCCCCGTGCACAGAGGTAGCCTTTTGAGACCGGCCCGCTTCCAAGGGGCCGTCGAGGGGGTGCAGCCATGAGTGGAGTCCGCCTGCTGGTGGGCACTCGCAAGGGGGCCTTCGTTCTTACCTCCGACGGCAAGCGCCTCGACTGGAAGGTCGAGGGGCCGCTGTTCGGGGGATGGGAGGTCTTTGACGCCAAAGCTTCCCCGGCCGATCCCAACCGGATCTTCGCCTCGCTCTCCAAAGGATGGTTCGGGCAGGTGATCCAGCGGTCCGATGACGGAGGCAAGAGATGGGAGCCGGTCGGCAACGACTTCGCCTACGGCACCGGCCCTGGGAACCATCTCTGGTACGACGGGAGCGAGAGGCCGTTCGAGTTCACCAGGATATGGCAGTTTCATCCCTCCCGCGAGGACCCGGACGTGGTGTTGGCCGGAGCCGAGGACGCGGCGATATTCCGGTCCGCGGATGGCGGCAAGAACTGGGAGGAGCTGACCGCCTTGCGAGCGAGCACGGGCAGTGGCTGGCAACCGGGCGCAGGCGGCCTTTGCCTTCACACCATTGTCTCCAATCCGGCCGACCCCGCCCAGCTGCGCATCGCCATCTCCGCCGCAGGAGTGTTCGGCAGCGAGGACTCGGGCGAGACCTGGAAGCCGATGAACCGCGGGCTCAACTCCGACTACATCCCGGATCCCGACGCCGAGATCGGTCACTGCGTGCACCGCATCGCCGCCCATCCACAACGCCCGGAGACGCTGTTCATGCAAAAGCACTGGGACGTGATGCGCTCCGACGACGGCGGGGCCAACTGGCGCGAGATAAGCGGCGACCTGCCGAGTGACTTCGGCTTTGCCCTGGGGGTGCACGCCCACGAGCCGGAAACGGTTTACGTGGTGCCCATAACCAGCGACTCCGAGCATTATCCGCCCGACGGCAGGCTGCGCGTGTACCGTAGCCGCAGCGGAGGAAACGAATGGGAGCCTCTCACCCGGGGCCTGCCTCAGGAGAACTGCTACGTGAACGTGCTGCGGAGTGCGATGTCCCTCGACACTCTCGATCCCTGCGGTGTCTACTTCGGTACCACCGCGGGGCAGGTGTACGCATCCGCCGACGACGGCGACAGCTGGAGCGAGATTGCCAGGGACCTCCCGGCCGTGCTGTCGGTGGAGGCCCAGACCCTGCCGTGATCCGCGTGCGGCTGCCAGAGCAGCTGAGAACCCTGGCCGGAGTGGGCCGCGAGGTGGAACTCGAGGTCGAGGGCGAGGTAACGCTGCGAAGCGTCGTCGACGCCCTGGAATCGGCCTATCCCATGCTTCGTGGCACGGTGCGCAACCCGGCCACCGGCCGGCGCCGGCCCTTCATCCGCTTCTTCGTTGCCGAGGAGGACTACTCAGACCTCGGACCCGACAAGCCGTTGCCCGTGGCGCTCACAGGTGGCGGTGAGGTACTCGTCGTGGTCGGCGCCATCGCCGGCGGATAAGGGCTCTAGCAGATGCGGGGAAGCGGATCCCCGGTGAGCATGTCGAGTACGCGGCTGGCGCCGTAAGCGCTCGCACACAGGACGATCCCCGATTCCGCCTTCTCCAAGGTGCCGATGAGCGCCGCCTCTTCGCCGCCCGGCATTGAGCGCAGCAACTCCTCCGCCTCCTCCGCCACTGCGGCCGAGACGATGGCCACGAACTGGCCCTCGTTGGCTATGTGGAACGGATCGATACCGAGGATCTCACAGGCCCCGCGAACCGGAGCATGCACGACTATCTTCGACTCGTCCAGCGCTACCTTCATCCGGGCCTCCTGGGCGAACTCGTTGAGGGTAGTGGCCAGCCCTCCCCGGGTGGGGTCTCGCATCCACTTGATCTCCGGGCCGAAGGCATCCAGCAGAGCCTTGACGTAAGGCCAGACCGAGCGGGTGTCGGATCGCAGCGTGTCGGAGGCAAGATCGAGCTCTCCGCGCTCGAGCATCACGGTGATGCCGTGGTCGCCGACGGCTCCCGAAAGCAGCACCTTGTCGCCCGGCTCGGCCCTGGCGATTCCGAGGTCCGCGGCGGGATGCAGACGCCCGATTCCCGTGGTGGTCATGAAAATGCCGTCCGCCTTGCCGTGTTCGACGACCTTGGTGTCCCCGGCCACCACCTCCACGCCGGCCGCCTTCGCCGCCCGGGCAAGAGCCTCGACCTCGCGCTGGAGGTCGGCCACCGGCAGCCCCGCCTCGAGGATGATCGCCAGGGTGAGGACCAGAGGCTCAGCGCCTGAGACCGCGAGGTCGTTGACGGTCCCGTTCACGGCCAGCTCCCCCAGGGACCCGCCCGGGAAGGAGAGTGGATGGACCACGAAGGAGTCCGTGGTCACCAGAACCTCACTACGCCCCACCTGCACGGTGGCGGCGTCCTCCAATCTGTTCAACTCCCCGGAGCCGAGCAGCGGAACCAGCAGACCCTCGACCAGGCGCCGGCTTGCCTTGCCGCCCGCTCCGTGCGAAAGCATCACCTGTGGATCCATGAACTTCACTTCTGCGGCCACCGGGTCAGCCTCCCATCACGCCGAGGGCGCGGTGCACATAGGTGTAATAGGCCGAGCACGCGCCCTCGGAGGAAACCATGAGCGCCCCTACCGGGGTCTCCGGAGTGCACTGGGTACCCATGAGCGGGCACTCCTCGGGGCGCTTGGCGCCGACGAGCACCTCGCCACAGATGGCACCGGCCGGCTCGGGGCTGCGAATGGTCGTCATCGAGAAGCGGGCCTCCGCATCGAACTCCGCGTACTTGGCACGGATTCGAAGTGCTGACTCCGAGATGAAGCCGAGCCCCCGCCACTCGAAGCTCTCCCTCTCCTCGAACACGTCCGCCATGGCGGCCAGCGCCGCCGCGTTGCCCTCGCGCTTCACCGCCCGGACGTACTGGTTCTCGACCGCAGGCTTGCCGCTCTTGACCAGCTCGACCAGCATGAGGATCGACTCCATCAAATCGACGGGCTCAAAGCCTGAGACCACGACCGGCTTGGAATACTCCTCCACCACGAAGTCATAGGCCTTGGTGCCCACGATGGCGGAGACGTGCCCTGGCCCGATGAAGCCGTCCAGATCCAGGTCGGCCGTCTCGAGGATGGAGCGGATTGGAGGCCCGATGGTCACGTGATTGCAGAAGACCGAGAAGTTCCGGACCCCCAGCTGCGCTGCGCGCAGGATGGTGAGAGCGGTGGAAGGTGCCGTCGTCTCGAAGCCGATGGCGAAGAAGACGACCTGCTTGGCCGGATTCTCGATGGCCAGCTTCAGGGCGTCCAGAGGCGAATAGACCATTCGCACGTCCTTGCCCTGCGCCTTGGCCTCCAATGGCGAGGCCTTGGAGCCGGGCACGCGCATGACGTCTCCGAAGGCGGTGAGAATGACATCCGGGTCCTCGGTGAGCGTCAGCGCCTCGTCCACCTTGCCTACCGGAAGCACGCAGACCGGGCAGCCCGGCCCGTGGATGAGCTCGATCCCTTCCGGCAGCATCTCCGGCAGGCCGAAGCGATATATGGCATGGGTGTGGCCGCCGCATATCTCCATGAAGCGGAAGCGGCGATCGCCGACGGCCGCGTGCACAGCCTTTGAGAGCGCGACTATGCGCTCAGGGTCCCTGAACTCGTCGACCATCTTCATGCGTCAACGCCTCCCTCCAAGCCGGAGAAAGCCTCCAGCTCCTCCGTGTAAACAGGTCCGGCACGGTCCTGAAATTCGAGCTGCCTGCGCGCCGCCTCCTCATCAAGCTTGGCAATGGCGAAACCGACATGGATCAGTAGCCAGTCACCCAATGAAATCGTCTCGCCCGCGAGCATGCCCAGGTGTACCTGCCGACGGATCTCGGCCACCTCCACCTCGGCAAAGGAGTCCGAGAGCAAATCGAGCCCGACGACCTGCGCGGGGATCCCCAGGCACATGCGCCTCAACCCCTCCCCCGCCCACCGGCCGCGGCCCCTATGGCGATCTGGCCCAGCGATATGTTCTCATCATTGCACGAAAGCGTCGCGTTCATCCATACGCCCAGGCCCGCTTCCGTAAGAAGGCGCTCGACCTCCCCTGCCAGCAGCCGGTTCTGGAATACGCCGCCGGATAGGACCACCGCTCCGATCCCCTCGGCAAGGGCGAGGGATGCCGCACGGCCCGCCACCGCCGACGCGAAGCCCAGATGAAAGCTCAAAGCGATCTCACCAACGGGCACGCCTGACAGCCGATCATGGGCCGCCTCGGCGAGCACGCCCTGGAATCCGAGCGCGCCTCCCTTTGTCGTCTCAAAGGCGTAACCCTCCGCCGCGGCTCCCGCTCCGGCGGCGCGCGCCAGCGACTCCAGCCACATGGCGGCCTGGCCCTCAAAGGTCATGGATCGGGTGAAGCCGCAGATCGCGGCCACGGCGTCGAAGAGCCGGCCCGCTGAGGTGGTGGCCACCGCACCGAGCGGACGGCGGCGCAGTCCTGAAAGGGCCCGGAAATCCGCATTCTCGAGCCCGAAGACCGGCTCGCCAAACATCTTCCAGAGCTCGTCGTCAGCCACGAACCCGGCCAGAGCCTGCATGGGCCGGCGGACCGCCGCCTCGCCCCCCAGCAGCTGGGCACGCTCGAGCGACGATCGGCGCGCCAGGCCTTGCCGCAGCGAGCCGACGAAGAACTCCCCTCCCCAGATGGTGCCGTCGTCCCCGAAACCGGTGCCGTCCAGGGCCACGCCGACCACGCGCGACTCCCACATGCCCCGCTCGGCGAGCACCGAGGCGACGTGGGCGCGATGGTGCTGGACCAGCAGCGGCTCGGCGGCACCGAACTCCTGGGCATAGGCATCGGCGAGCGTCCGGGAAAAATAGCGCGGGTGCGCATCGGCGCAGAGCTGGAGCGAGGAGGGGTCGATCGCGTACATGCGGAGAAGGTCGAGCACCGTCTCCCGGTGCGCCTGCTGCACCTCGTGAAACTCGAGGTCTCCGAGGAACTGCGAGACGAGGGCCCGGCCGGAGACGCCGAGGGCAACGCTGCCCTTGAGATCCGCGCCGCAGCCAAGGAGGGCCGCGTCGCTGGGCAGCTCCGCGCAGAAGGAGGGCGCCATCCCTCGCGATCGTCGCAGCACCGGCGCCGGCCCGCCGTACGAGTAGAGAGAGTCGTCGAGCCGTCTGGCAATCGGCCTTTCGCCGGCCAGTACCGCCTCGGCCATGCTCCCGAAACGGCCCAGCGCCTCGTCGTCGCGGTATGCGATCGGCTCGGAGGAGCGGTTGCCACTGGTCATGACCAGGGCCTCAGGCGCCCCGGCATCGAAGAGGAGATGATGAAGCGGCGTGTAGGCGAGCATCACTCCCAGGAGGTCGGTCTCCGGCGCGATACCTTCGAGATTCTCGACGGCCGGGAGCAGAACGATCGGAGCCGAAGGGGAGCCGAGAAGCTTGGCGTTCTCGATGGAGACCTCCGCCAAGCGGGCCGCCGCCCCAAGGTCCTTGGCCATGAGCGCGAAGGGCTTCTCCTTGCGGAACTTCGCCTCGCGCAGCCGGCGGACCGCATCGGCGTTCCTGGCGTCGCATGCCAGGTGATAACCGCCGATCCCTTTGACGGCCACTATCCGCCCCTCGGCCAGGAGCCTCGCGGCCATTGCGATCGCCTCGGCGCCGGCCGGACCTGGTTCGAAGGGGAGCTCAGCCCCGGGCAGGTGGATCCGATAGTTCGGCCCACACGCCGGGCAGGCGATCGGCTCGGCGTGGAAGCGCCGGTCGTTGGGGTCGGTGTACTCGGCCAGGCAGTCGGCGCACAGCTCCCAGGGGGCCATGGTCGTGTTGGTGCGGTCGTACGGGAGCGCTGTCATCACCGAGTAGCGGGGCCCGCAGTTGGTGCAGCTGATGTAGGGGTACCCGTGGCGACGATCGGCAGGATCACGCATCTCGGCCAGGCAGTCGGCGCAGACCGCGATGTCCCTGGCGATCTCGGCGGTGGTGGTGGCCCCGCCCAGGGAGGGTGCGATGGAGAATCCATCCACCTTGCGGCTGGCTACCTCGACAACGGTGACCTCGTCCACTTTGGCAAGGGGGGGAAGCTCCTCCAGCAGGATGCCCACCTCACCGCACGCCGTGTCGGGATCGGCTTCGAGATAGAGCAGCACGCCCCAGGCGTCATTGGCCACCCAGCCCGAAAGGCCGCGTGCGGTCGCCCTGCGGTAGATATGGGGCCTGAAGCCAACCCCCTGAACCACTCCGGTAATGCGCACCAAAGACGCCATGCCGACTAGACCCGCTCCCCCTCTGCCGGCATCCCGGACGTCTGCGGCTCAGCCGTTGGGCTTGCCGGCGAAGCCGAGCCCGAGTTCGTCTTCGTAAGAGCCCATGCCTCTCATGAGTTCGATGGTCTGCAGTGCGTTCTCCTCATCCAGCTTGGCCAGGCCAAAGCCCACATGCACCAGCACGTACTCCCCTGCCGTTACGTCCGGTAGCGCGTCGAAGCACACCTTGCGCTGCACACCGATGAAGTCGACGGTGCCCATGAGGCTTTCGCCCTCATTGAAGAGGTCGAGAATTAGACCCGGGACTCCAAGACACATAGCCTGCACTACCTTTCCGCCCGGCGATCAGGCGAGGCCTGCGACGCTCCGCGCCGCGCCACAGGCCCCCGATAGACCCAGGGTATCCAATACCACGCCTCGCCGCCAGTGTCGAAAGTCCCGATCGGCCCGGCGGGCTCCGACGAGCCGGAGCACAGGACCCGGATGGAGCCACGGCGATATTATGGTGCGGAACTCGCGGCAAGACGGCGGGCCACGAGCGTCAGTTTCCCGGGCCGGTCGGCATCGGCCGGCGCACGGGAGTTCGTCAAGGTTTGAGGCCGCGTGTTGGCCGAGACGCAAAGAGGGGAAGCATGCGCGGAACCGGGAAAATCCTGCCTGCCGCCGTCACCTCCCTGGCCCTGCTTGCATCCGCCTGCGGCGCGCCACAAGCCACCTCCCCGACGACGACCACCACCTACAGGCCGCCGGTGGCGGCGGTGGCCACCACCTCGTTCGTCCGAGCAGGCTGCACCGGCGGTAGCGGATTGATCACCCAGGCAATGGACGGCAGGATCACCGCCTGCGTGCGCGCGGGCGCACTGGGTGCGGGCGGCTATCACGTCTCTCTTCAGCAGGTGGTCGGGACCAACGTGGCGGTCGGCGGCACCGGCGTGAACACGGGGCCCGACGTCGGGCTGTCCATTTCACCGGCTGGAGGAGCGCCCGGCACCACGGTCGCCATCACCGGCAAGATGGCGAGCCCTCCACGCCCCCTCCCCCAGCATGCCAACTTCTGCTGGGATGGTTGCCCGAACGGGCTGCAGTACGGAGGTGTGCAGCTGCGTTGGACCGGCCCGAACGTATTCACCGCCAAGCTGGTCGTACCGGCCGCCCCCTGGGTGGAATCCAATCCGGTGCGGGTGGTCGACCCCCATCAGGCCGAATTCTCCATCGGGGTCAACTGCCTGGTTCTCACCCGGGGCTGCGGACTCGGCGGTGCGGAAGGCTCGGCGCGCTTCCGGATGACCGGGGTCAAGAAGCTTGCCTGGTGCCCTTCTGTGGCAAACTGCGCCTCGCTGGCGGCCGGACCGGCCCAGGTCCTGCCGGGCCAGATAATAAAGGTGCAAGGCTATGCCCCGCTCGTCTCGGTGATCAGTGCCTACCAGCCCTTCGAC
>JAKAOC010000462.1 GCA_021823385.1 Actinomycetes bacterium | reverse complement strand
CTACCCCGAGCTGCTCGCTGAGGGCTTCGAGCCCCACGTCGTCCCGCAGATGCTGTTGATGGCATCAGCTCAGTTCAACTATGTGAGCGACGTCACCGACCACTTCGATAAGAAGATCGCCGCCCTCCTCGAGCACAAGAGCCAGCTTCCGAATCCCGACGAGCTGCCGGTCTTCGTGCGCTCCTGGTCGGCGGCCTCAGCCGAACGGGCGGGGCTCCCCGAAGGTCGGCTGGCCGAGCTCTTCAGGATCGTCAAGACCGCCTGAGCGGCGCTCAGTTCTTACGCCGCTTGCCCGGGGGGCCAGGCGGCGTCGTGGTGGAGGTAGTAGTGGTGCTCGTAGTCGTGGTGGTTGGCGGCGCGACCGCGTAATCGATCGCCACGCTGGAGCCGATCACGACCTCACCCGCCGGGGCCACGGCCACCACGTCGCCAGGTGTTGAACTTGAAAAGACGGGCACCAGCGCAGTCTTCAGTCCAAAGGACTCCAGTATCGCCTGCGCCTTGGCGTAGGGCTGGCCTACCAGCTCCGACTGGCTAACCCGGACCTTCCCGCTTGCCACCAGCAGCTTGATGGTCGAGCCGGGCTTGACCCGCGCGCCGGCCTTGGGAGTCTCAGACATCACCTCTCCGGCCTTGGCCGCGGCGAAATCCGCCACCTGCTCGGTCACCTTGAGGCCGTCCTTGGCCGCCGCCGCAGACGCCTGGGAGTAGCTCATTCCCACGAACGAGGGCACCTTGACCTGGTTTGGCCCTGAAAACACCGCCCAGGAGGCGACCGCCAGGATCGCCAGGGCAGCGATCCCGGCGGTTGCAAGGCGACCGCGATCGAAGCCCTTGTGCCGGTCGGCCGGATCGGATCCGGCAATGGGTGCCGAGGGCGCCTCGGACGGTGCCGCTGGCTCGGGGCCGACGGGCTCCTTGGGCAAAAGGCGGGTGCCTCCTCTTGGCTCTCCGGCCTCTGCCAAGGTGGGCGCACTTGCGGGAGCCACCCCGACCAGCGCGGCGACTCCCGGGACGTCGGTGATGGCAAGCGCCGCGGTCGCCTCTTCGACGATCGCTCCGTCGCGGCCCGAACCCGCCAGCTTGCGCGCCAATAGGCTCACCGATGGTGCGTCCGGCCGCAGGGCGGGGTCCTTGGCGAGCATGGAGGCGACCAGGTCGGCCACTTCGGCGGGAACCGGCGCCTCCAGGCGTGGGACTTCCTCATGCACCCTTGCATACGCGGCGGCGAGCGGCTCGCGATCCGCGAAAGGCGTGGAGCCGGTCAGGCATTGGTAGGTGACGATGCCGAGTGCGAAGATGTCCGCCGGCGCGCCGTATTCACCGCCTGCCAGCTGTTCGGGCGCTATGTAACGGGCGGTGCCGAGCACGGAGCCGGGCATGGTGAGGTCCGATGACCCCGCGGCCCTGGCGATCCCGAAGTCGGTGATCTTCACCGAGCCGTCCGGGCGGACCAGGATGTTTCCAGGCTTGATATCCCGGTGAACAATTCCCTGCGCATGTGCGGCGGCCAGGCCATCGGCGACTTGGGCCACCAGGTCCAGGGTGGTCGGCACGGGAAGCCCCTGGGCGGGAAGCATGCGCGACAGGACCTCACCGCTGATCAGCTCCATGACGATATAGGCGCGTATCCGCCCCGCTGCGTCATCGGCCTCACCGTAATCGAAGACGGTGGCGATGTTGGGGTGGGAGAGCCCCGCGGCGGCCCGCGCCTCGAATCGAAAGCGTTCCACGAAGGAGGATTCTTGACCGTGCTCGGTCTTGAGGATCTTGACGGCAACCTCACGCCCGAGGACCTCGTCCATGGCGCGCCAAACATCGCCCATGCCTCCGCTGGCTATCCAGCGAACCAGGCGGTATCTTGCGGCGATCAACTCACCACTGTCATGGATGGTCAAAGCCGGAAACCCCTCTTTGTGCCACCAGCACCTGGCTCCTTGCGGATTTGAACCAGCCTAGACGGGCTCGGTGTTGAACATGGACTCGCCCCTGGGCGGCCGCTAGACGGCAAGGCTGCGGTGGGGTTACGGCCTGCCCGCTCCCTGCCACTGGCCAATGCCTCCGCGATTAGGTTCGGGGGGATGCAATCGGCTCTCGACCCCGCCTCGGCACGCCTGGCCAACAAGGTAATCGAGGCCATGGCGGGTCCGGGGGCGGCCCTTCGGACCGACCAGGAGGAGGCGGTTTCCGCACTCTGTGTCCCGGGCTCACGAGTGCTGGTGGTCCAAGCCACCGGGTGGGGAAAGTCCGCCGTATATTGGGCGGCCACCGCCATACTCAGAGCCACTGGGGCCGGGCCGACACTGGTGGTGTCGCCCCTCTTGTCACTGATGCGTGACCAGGTGGACGCGGCTTCGCGCGCCGGACTCAAGGCCGCCACCCTGAATTCCTCGAATTCCGGCGAGTGGGAGGAAATCGAGAGCGCACTTCAACGAGGGCGGATCGACGTTCTCCTGGTCTCTCCGGAACGCCTGGCCAATCCCGGCTTTGGAACCAGGGTGATGGAGGCGCTGGCGGGGCGGATCGGCCTGCTTGTCATAGACGAGGCGCACACGGTCTCGGATTGGGGGCACGATTTCCGCCCCGACTACCGCCGGGTAGCGGCGCTGCTCGAGAGGATCAACCCGAAGACGCCGGTGCTGGCAACCACCGCCACTGCAAACCAGAGGGTGACGGACGACGTGGCGGACCAGCTCGGCGGCGAAGCGCTGGTGCTGCGCGGATCGCTGGCGCGATCGAGCTTGGAGCTTGCCGTGGTCGGCTCGCTCGCGCCCATCGAACGCTTCGCCTGGGTCGTTGAGCATCTGCCCCTG
>JAKAOC010000461.1 GCA_021823385.1 Actinomycetes bacterium | reverse complement strand
TCGAACTCTCCGCGATACTTTGCGCCCGCGACCATGGAAGCAAGGTCCAACGCCACGAGCCGCTTCGTCTTGAGCTGTTCGGGGACATCACCTTCAACGATGCGCACCGCAAGGCCCTCGACGATCGCCGTCTTGCCTACGCCCGGCTCGCCGATGAGCACAGGGTTGTTCTTGGTCCGGCGGGAGAGCACCTGGATGACACGCCGGATCTCCTCGTCGCGCCCGATCACCGGATCGATCTTGTGCCGGCGAGCGGCCTCGGTAAGATCGCGGCCATACTTTTCGAGCGCCTGGAATGACTCTTCGGGATTCTGGGTCGTCACACGATGGGTGCCGCGCACCTCGCGCAGCGCGGTCAGGAGTGCTGCCCTGTCGGTGCCGAAATTGGTGGCCAGTCCAAGCAGGATGTGCTCGACGGAGAGATAGTCGTCTCTCATCTCCTGCCGGTCAAGGTCGGCCTGGCGGAGAACGTCGAGCAGCTGCCGGGAAAGCTGTGGCTCGGCGCCGTAGGCGCGCGGCAGCTTCTCCAGCCGGTCGCCGATCTGGTTCTTGAGCGACAGCGGGGAGAGGCCGAGCTTGGCCATGATCGGCAGGGTGATACCTTCCGCCTGACCCAGTAGGGCCAGAGCGAGGTGGTCAGGCGTGACCTCTGGATTGGAGCGCTCCTTGGCCATGTCGACGGCCGCGGTCACTCCTTCCTGGGTCTTCTGCGTCCACTTATTGGTGTCCATCGAGCTCATCTGAGCGATGCACCCGCCTTTCTTTCAATCCATGTCCCTGACCGGGAAGCGATACCCGAAGGGGACCATCGCCTGGCGCAGTGGCACAAGGTCACGGCGATACTGGCGGTGGGCCTCCATGATCCTCTCCTCGGCCAGCGCGCGCACCCGCATGACCTCATTGCGCAACTCCTCGATCTCCTTCTCGAGCTCGAGCACGCGCTTCACGCCTTCGAGATTGAGGCCCGCGTCCGTGAGTTCGGCTATGCGCCTCAGCCGGGCGATGTCGGTCTCGCTGTAACGCCGGCTGCCTCCGCTGGTGCGCTGGGGGTCGAGAAGCCCCTTGCGCTCATAAATCCTCAGTGTCTGCGGATGCACGCCGGCGAGTTCGGCGGCAACCGAAATCACGTAGACCGCCTTAAGAACGAACTCGTCACCTCGATCCTTGGCCATCTAGCTGCACACCTCCCCAAAATCACTCATCACTACTCAGGCCTCCCCGGCCGGCGTAAGCAGCTTGGCCAGCTCCTCCACCGCCTTGCGCTGCTCGGCGGTGAGGCTCTTGGGAATGTCGATCTCGACCGTCACCAGCAAGTCGCCGGCTGCGTGCTTGCCCTGGGCGGGAACTCCGAAGCCCCTTGCCCTCATGACCTGGCCCGAGCGCGTTGCCGCGGGCACCTTCAGGGTCACCTTCGAGTGCAGCGTCGGCACCACGATTGTGGTTCCGAGCACCGCATCCGGATAGGAGACGCGGGCGGTGGTGGTCAGGTCCCTGCCTCTCCGTCCGAAGCGCGGATCGGGGGCGACTTTCACGACCACGTAGAGGTCGCCTGCCGGGCCACCATTGCGGCCGGCAGCGCCCTTCTGCTTGATACGGATCCTCTGACCATCCTCGACGCCCGCAGGTATGCGAACGCCAATCTGGCGGTTCTGCACCGTGGTTCCGGTTCCGTGGCAGGTCGGGCAAGGAGTGTCCACCCGGACACCCCTGCCGTGGCAAGCCGGGCAGGGGGACGAAAAGGAGAAGAACCCCTGGTTCTCGTTCACCGAGCCAGTCCCTTGGCAGCGGGCGCAGACCTGGGGTGAGGTTCCCGGCGCGGCTCCGGTCCCGTGGCAGGTCGCACACGCGGCGTCGCCTGCAACGTTGACGGTCGCAGTCACGCCGTCCACGGCATCCGCGAAGCTCAGGCCAAGCGTGGTCTCCAAATCTGCTCCACGCTGGGGGCCACTCCCTCCCCTGCGTCCGCCTCTGCCGAACATTCCACCGAAGACATCTCCGAGGTCCTCCATACGGACGTTGAATCCGCCTGGAGCGCCTCCCCTGCCTTGGCCCATGAACGGTCCCTGGGCACGGACGGCGTCGTACTCAGATCGCTTCTTGTCGTCGCCCAGCACCTCATAAGCGGCTGAAATCTCTTTGAACTTGTCCTCTGATCCCGGATTGGCATCAGGGTGGTACTGCTTCGCCAGCTTGCGGTAGGCCTTTTGGATCTCCTTGTCCGTGGCCGACGAGCTGACTCCAAGGATCTTGTAGTAGTCCTTCTCGTACCACTCGCTGCTAGCGGCCATTCAGGTTCACCCCACTACCTTCACCATCGCGGGCCTCAGCGTCCTTCCCTTGAAGGCATAACCCACGCGCATGACCTCGGCAACCAGCGGCCCATCATCACCGTCCTCATGCAGCACCGCCTGGTGCAGCTCGGGATCAAACGGGACACCGGTCGCCTCGATTCGGTCCAAACCCTCTGATGCCAGGGCGGCAAAGAGGGGAAGGACGGTCTTGGTGACCACGTCCTCGTCCTCCGTCCCCAGCTTGTGTAGGTAGAGGGAGTTAAGGTCGTCCAACTTGGGAAGCAGCCGCTCGAATACGGAGATCACCTTGCGATCCTGGAGTTCCGCCTCCATACGTTGCATGCGCCGCCGGTAGTTGTCGAAATCCGCCTTGGTGAGCTGGAGGGCTCTCAAGTACTCGTCCCGCTCCGCGGTCAGCACGTCCACAAGTTGTGTCAGGGATAGCTCCTCCGCGCCTTCCGCGCCGATTCCTTCGCCGTACTCGTCGGCACCCTCAGCTTCGAGGGCTTCATCCGGCAGTTCGCCGCCGGGCTC
>JAKAOC010000460.1 GCA_021823385.1 Actinomycetes bacterium | reverse complement strand
CGATCTAGCCATATCACCATCGTGGTCTCGCGCATGGAGCCCGAGCGCCTGGTCGAGGTGGCGCGCAAGCGTTCCGCCGACGAGTCCCGCCGCACGGCTCGCCGCGCCGCCCGCGTCCGCCGGTCACTTGGCGAGGAGGCCGCTGAGGCGCCTGTTGCCGAGGTCGAGGCGGTCGAGGTCGAGGTCGTTGAGGCGCCGCAGGTGGAGACGACCGAGGTCGTGGAGGCCGTGGAAACCACCGAGGCCCCGGAGGCCGTGGAAACCACCGAGGCCCCGGAGGCCGTGGAAACCACCGAGGCCGTGGAAACCGCCGAGGCCGTCGAGGCCGTCGAAACCGAGGCTCCTGTCGCCGAGGTGGAGGCCGGAGACGCCTCCGAGACCGGCGTCGAGGATTCTGAGGGAAGCGAGAAGAACTGATGGGTCAGAAGGTAAATCCGTACGGCTTCCGTCTCGGAGTCACCACCAAGTGGAAGTCGACCTGGTACGAGGACAAGAACTACCGCGAAACGGTTCTCGAGGACTGGAAGATCCGCAACTTCCTCACCAAGCGCCTGGAGACCCTGCAGCTCTCGCGCGTCGAGATCGAGCGCAAGCGCGGGGACGTGCGTGTTGACATCTATTCCTCCAAGGTTGGCCCGATCGTCGGACACCAGGGCAAGAAGATCGAGGAGCTGCGCCACGACCTGGGTCAGCTGATCCAGAACGAGAAGGTTCAGCTCAACGTCAAGGAAGTCTCCCAGCCCGAGTTGGATGCCGCTCTGGTCGCCCAGAGCATCGCCGACCAGCTCGCGCGCCGAGTCAGCTTCCGCCGTGCCATGAAGCGCGCGCTGCAGCTGGTTGAGCGCTCCGGGGGCCAGGGAGTTCGCATCCAGTGCTCCGGGCGTCTGGGGGGAGCCGAGATGGCGCGCAAGGAGTCCTATCGCGAGGGCCGCGTCCCGTTGCACACGCTGCGCGCGGACATCGATTACGGCTTCCGTGAGGCTCGCACCACCTTCGGCCGTATAGGCGTGAAGGTCTGGATCTACAAGGGCGACATCGTCCCCTACAAGGTTCCCAGCCAGGCCGAGCCTGCTCCCGAGGCGCCTGCGCGCCCGCGGCGCATCGTCTCCGCCGGCGGTGGCCGCCGCACCGGTGAGACCCGTGGCCGCCAGCCCGCCGCCCAGGCTGCGCCTGCTGCAGCCGCGCCTGCCGCCGCCGCGCCTGCGCCTGCGCCTGCGCCTGACGAAAGCCTCGAGAAGATTCTGGACCGCAGTGAGGAGCTGGAGAAGCGAGTTCGGCCCGATTCTCACGAGACCACCCACTTCAAGCGGGAGAGTGATTAGTCATGTTGATGCCCCGTAAGGTGAAGCACCGCAAGGTGCAGCGTGGCCGCCGCACCGGTGTTGCCAAGGGCGGCACCGAGCTCAACTTCGGCGACTACGGCATTCAGGCCCTCGAGGCCGGCTGGCTCACCGCCCGCCAGATCGAGGCCGCCCGTGTTGCCATGACCCGCCACGTCCGCCGTGGTGGCAAGGTCTGGATCCGGGTCTTCCCGGACAAGCCGGTCACCAAGAAGCCGGCCGAGACCCGCATGGGCTCGGGCAAGGGCAACCCGGAGTTCTGGGTGGCCGTCGTCAAGCCGGGCCGCATCCTCTTCGAGCTGAACGGAGTCTCGGAGGAGCTGGCCAGGGGAGCGCTCGAGCGCGCGATCCAGAAGCTGCCCATGAAGGCGCGGATCGTGGTTCGTGACAACCTTTCCGAGAGGGTGGGTGCATAGAGATGACCAAGCCATCCGAGTTCAGGGCCCTCGCTGACGCCGAGCTCGCCGAGCGCATTGCCGAGTTCACCAAGGAGCTCTTCAATCTGCGCTTCGACCTGGCCACTTCCCAGGTGGCCAACACCGCCCGGGTCGGCGGCCTGAAGAGGGACATCGCCCGGTTGCGGACGATTCAGAACGAGCGCGCCAAGGGCGCCGAGGGCGGGCAGGTGGCCCGATGACCGAAGAGGGTAAGGCCGTGGAAGAGGCAAGACAGAAGGTTCGCGAGGGTACGGTGATCTCCGACTCCATGACCGACACGGTCGTGGTGGCGATCATCGAGCGCGTGCGCCATCCCCGCTACCGCAAGACGGTGCAGCGAACCAAGAAGCTCTACGCGCACGACGGCAAGTTCGACGCACACGTCGGCGACACCGTGCGTGTTGAGGAGACCAGGCCGCTCTCCAAGCTCAAGCGCTGGAGGGTCATCGAGATCGTGGAGCGTGCAAGGTGATACAGCAGGAGACTCGCCTCAAGGTTGCCGACAACTCCGGAGCCAAGGAGGTTCTGGTCATCAAGGTGCTGGGCGGCTCGCGCAGGCGCTATGCCAGCATCGGAGACATCTTCGTGGCCACCGTCAAGGACGCGATTCCCGGCGCTGCGGTGAAGCGCGGTGACGTTGTCAAGTGCGTGGTCGTTCGTACCAAGAAGGAGAAGCGGCGCGCTGACGGCAGCTACATCCGCTTCGACGAGAATGCCGCGGTGATCATCAACGACGCCATGCAGCCGCGAGGCACCCGCATCTTCGGCCCGGTCGGCCGCGAGCTGCGCGACAAGAAGTTCATGAGAATCATCTCGCTGGCACCGGAGGTGCTCTAGTGAAGATCCGCAAAGGCGACAAGGTGAAGGTGCTGGCCGGCAAGGAGCGCGGCCGCGAGGGCACTGTCACGCGCGTGATGCCGACCGAGAACCGCATCATCATCGAGCGCGTGAACGTGGCCAAGAAGCACCTCAAGCCGAACAACAAGGTGACCCAGGGCGGGATCATCGACAAGGACATGCCGATCGCGGCATCCAACGTCCAGATCATCTGCCCTAGAT
>JAKAOC010000011.1 GCA_021823385.1 Actinomycetes bacterium | reverse complement strand
ATCCAGGGCGCGGGGCAGAGGCGGCCGGTGAACTCGGGAAAGTTGTTGGTGGCATGAAGTCGCCGGATCGCCTCTTTCCACTCGTTGCGGTAGATCAAGTCGTTCCACTCGGGAATGAGGTTCCCGAGTGGGCATCCCTGGTGGCAGAAGGGGATGCCACAATCCATGCAACGGGCGGCCTGGACCGTCAGGTCCTGGTCGGAGAAGGGGAGGTAGACCTCCTTCCAGTCATGTATTCGCAGGCCGGCGGGCCGCCGCGTGAGGCCGCCACGTTGGTACTGCATGAATCCGCGAGGGTTTCCCATTCGAATCGATTCTCCTTCTCGTCGCCGGCGTCAGGCGCCTTGTGCCGAGGCGCGGCGGCTGGCCATGAGCACCCGCTTGTAGTCGCGCGGGAAGACCTTCACGAAGCGGTCCACCTCATGGTCGAAGTTGGCCAGGATCGCCTCCGCCCTGGTCGAGCCGGTTTCACGGAGATGCTCGGAGATGATCTGGAAGAGCCAGGACCGGTCGTCCTCCTCCAGTGGATCCAGGTCGATCATTTCCGGATTTGCCAGCTCCGCGAAGCGGCGCTCGGGATCCCAGACGTACGCCTCGCCTCCGGACATGCCGGCTCCGAAATTTCTGCCGGTTTGGCCGAGCACCACGACCCGGCCACCTGTCATGTATTCGCAGCCATGGTCGCCCACCCCTTCGACGACGGCCGTGGCGCCCGAGTTGCGCACACAAAAGCGCTCGCCCACGATGCCGCGGATGAAGGCCTTGCCCGCGGTCGCGCCGTAGAGGATGACGTTCCCCGCGATGATGTTCTCTTCCGCCACCAAGGTCGAGCGGGAGTCGGGCCGTACCACCAGGGTCCCGCCGGACAGGCCTTTGCCCACGTAGTCGTTGGCATCTCCCACGAGGGTGAGCTTTATCCCCTTGGGGACGAAGGCGCCGAAGCTCTGCCCGGCGGAGCCGGTGAAGGTGAAGTCGATGGATGCCTCGGGAAGGCCGGCGCCACCCCAGCGCTTGGTCAGCTCGTACCCGAGCATGGTTCCGACCGAGCGGTTCAGGTTGCGGATCTCGAACTCGCCCCGCACCTTGCCACCGTTGGCAAGGGCATTCCATGCGGCGTCTACCAGGCGATTGTCGAGGACGCGCTCCAGACCGTGCTCCTGCTTCACCGAGCTTTTGCGCGGAGGCTCGTCCACCAGATGCGCGGTCGACAGGATCGGAGAAAGGTCGAGGCCGGCCGCCTTCCAGTGCGCGATGGCCTCGGTGGCGTCCAGCAGCTCCACCTGGCCTATGGCCTCGTCGAGGCTGCGGAAGCCCAGCTCGGCCAAGTGGGTGCGCACCTGCTCGGCGATGTACTCGAAGAAGGTGACCACGAACTCGGGCTTGCCGCTGAAGTTCTTGCGCAGCTCGGGGTTCTGAGTGGCGATCCCCACCGGGCAGGTGTCCAAGTGGCAGACCCTCATCATGATGCATCCGGAAACGACCAGCGGCGCCGTGGCGAAGCCGAACTCCTCGGCGCCGAGCAGCGCGGCTATCACCACGTCGCGACCCGTCTTGAGCTGGCCGTCAACCTGGACGACGATCCGGTCGCGCAGCCCGTTCCCGATAAGGGTCTGCTGCGTTTCCGCCAATCCGAGCTCCCACGGTATGCCGGCGTGCTTTAGCGAGGTGAGCGGAGACGCTCCCGTGCCTCCGTCGTGACCCGAGATCAGAACCACGTCGGCGTGTGCCTTTGCCACGCCCGCGGCCACCGTGCCCACTCCGACCTCTGCTACCAGCTTCACGTGAACGCGCGCCTCGGGGTTGGCGTTCTTCAGGTCGAAGATGAGCTGGGCGAGATCCTCGATGGAGTAGATGTCGTGGTGGGGAGGCGGAGAGATGAGGCCCACACCCGGAGTGGAGTAGCGCGTCTTGGCGATCCACGGGTAGACCTTGTCTCCGGGGAGCTGACCGCCCTCCCCGGGCTTGGCACCCTGGGCCATCTTGATCTGGATGTCGGTGGCATTGGCAAGGTATTCACTTGTCACGCCGAAGCGCCCGGACGCCACCTGCTTGATGGCGGACTTGCGGGAGTCCCCGTTCTCATCGAGAACGAAGCGCTCGGGATCCTCTCCGCCCTCGCCGGTGTTGGACTTGGCTCCCAGCCGATTCATGGCGATGGCCAGGGTCTCGTGCGCCTCTTTGGAGATGGAGCCGTAGCTCATGGCCCCGGTCGAGAAGCGCTTCACGATCTCCGACACGGGCTCGACCTCCTCGATCGGAACGGGAGGCCTAACCCCGGTGCGCAGCTTCATCAGCCCTCGTATCGTGGCCAGTCGCTTTGACTGGTCGTCCACCAGCCTCGCGTAGTCGGAGAAGACGTCGAACCGCTTGGCGCGCGTGGAGTGCTGGAGCTTGAAGACGGTCTCGGGGCTGAAGAGGTGGTGCTCGCCTTCGCGACGCCACTGGTACTCCCCGCCCACCTCGAGCTCGCGGTAGGCGAGCTCCGACTGGCGCTCCGCGAAGGCCAGGTGATGGCGAGCGGCGACCTCGGAGGCTATCTCCTCGATCCCGACTCCCTCGATGCGCGAGGGGGTTCCGGTGAAGTACTCGTCAACGAAGCTCGTCTTCAGGCCGACGGCCTCGAAGACCTGGGCCCCCGTGTAGGAGGCGACGGTGGAGATGCCCATCTTGGACATCACCTTCAGCACCCCCTTGCACGCCGCCTTTACGTAGTTGTGGATTGCCCTCCGCGGCGGGATGTCCTCGAGCACACCCTCGCGGATCATGTCCACTATGGAGTCGAAGACCAGATAGGGGTTGATCGCCGCCGCGCCGTAGCCGATCAGGAGCGCCATGTGGTGCACCTCACGCGCCTCGCCGGTTTCCACCACCAGGGCCACTTGCGTGCGCTTCTTGGTCCGGATCAGGTGGTGGTGAACGGCGGAGGTGAGGAGCAGAGCCGGGATGGGCGCCATCGTGCGGTCCGCCTGGCGGTCCGAGAGAATGATGATGTTCGCTCCCGCGGCGATTCGTTCGCTCACTTGGGCACGGATGTTCTCGAGCGCGGCGGCCATGCCGGCTCCTCCCTGATCGACCGGGTACACCCCGTCGATGACGGCCGCTGAGAAGTCGGGGGTACCTCCTGGCTCGGAGACGTACATGAGCTTGGCCAGCTCGTCGTTGTCGATAACCGGGTACGGCAGCTGGATTTGACGCACCGAGTGGGCATCGGGCGCGAGCAGGTTGCCCTCGGGCCCGATCGTTCCGGCCATCGAGGTGACGAGCTCCTCCCTGATGGCGTCCAACGGCGGGTTGGTGACCTGGGCGAAGAGCTGGGCGAAGTAGTCGTAGAGCATGCGTGAGCGCTCGGAGAGGACCGCCACGGGGGTGTCGGATCCCATCGAGCCAATGGGCTCCTGGCCGGTCTTGGCCATTGGCGCGACAATGATGCGCATTTCCTCGGTGGTGTAGCCGAAGAGGCGCTGCTGCCAAACGATGCTGGAGTGCTGGGGAACCAGCATGTGGCGGGGGGGTAGGTCGTCGAGCGAAAGCAGGTTCTCGTCGATCCACTGCTGGTAGGGGTGTTCGGCGGCGAGCCGGCCCTTGATCTCGTCGTCTCCGACGATGCGGCCCGCCAAGGTGTCGACCAGGAACATCTTGCCCGGCTGAAGCCGGCCACGGGAAACCACCCGCTCGGGCTCGATGTCGAGGACGCCGACCTCCGAAGCCATCACAACCAGTCCGTCGCTCGTGACCCAATAGCGCGAAGGGCGCAGGCCGTTTCGGTCCAGCACCGCCCCGATCTGGGTGCCGTCGGTGAACGCGATGGAGGCGGGGCCGTCCCACGGCTCCATTAGGGAGGCATGGAACTGGTAGAAGGCTCGCTTGTGCGGCTGCATCTGCCGGTGGTTCTCCCATGCCTCCGGGATCATCATCAGCACCGCATGCGGCAACGGCCTTCCGCCGAGATGGAGCAGTTCCAGGACCTCGTCGAAACTGGCAGAATCCGATGCCCCCGGTGTGCAGATCGGGAAGATCCTTTTCAAGTCCCCGCTGAACAGGTGGGAGGCAAGCAGGCTCTCGCGGGCCTGCATCCAGTTGCGGTTGCCCTTGACCGTGTTGATTTCGCCGTTGTGCGCGATCAGGCGGTAGGGGTGGGAAAGCGACCAGGACGGGAAAGTGTTGGTCGAGAAGCGCGAATGCACCAGCGCCAGGGCGGAGACCATCCGCTCGTCGGAGAGGTCGGTGTAGTACTGGCTGACTTGCGGTGTGGTGAGCATGCCCTTGTACACCATGGTGCGGGAGGACAAAGACGGGAAGTAGACCCCGCCCACCTCATGCTCGACCCTCTTGCGAAGCACGTACGCCAGGCGCTCGAGGGGAAGCCCCTCCAGGGTGCGCCCCTTCGAAGCAATGAACAGCTGTTCAATTCGAGGCTCGACGCTCTTTGAACCCGCCCCAAGCGACGAGTTATCGACCGGCACTGCGCGCCAGCCGAGCACCTCCACCGACTCCTGGTCGGCGATGGCACCGATGGCGGCCTTGGTGGCGGCGCGGTCGCCATCTCGGTCGAAGAAGGCCAGCCCGGTGGCGTAGCGGCCCGGGCCGGGGAGCTCCAGGCCCGCCACCGCACGCAGAAAAGCGTCAGGAACCTGGATCAGGATTCCCGCGCCATCGCCGGTGTCTGGATCGGCGCCCGAGGCGCCCCGGTGCTCGAGATTCATGAGCGCCGTGAGGCCCTTTTCCACGATCTCGTGCGACTTGCGGCCCTTGATATCCACCACGAAGGCGACACCGCACGCGTCGTGTTCGAATTCAGGGCGATAAAGAGTGTTGCCAAGGGAGGCGGGTGCGCCGGATGCCAATCGAGTCTCCAATGCCAGACGGGTACCAATGGTTCCGCTGGGACGTCGTTGGCCCAATGGGTTAATAAATATTAGACGCCCACTAAGTCCACAGGCGCCGTCCTACCCGGGGCGTGAGCAAGCCGGAGCGGGGCCCATCGGAGTCATTCGAGAAGAGCGCCTCTTCGTCTTCGGCGGACGGATCGAGGCGTGAGGCCTTACCCCCGCGTGGCCCCGGCGATGTCAACCGGCCAGGAAGACCCCGAGAATCATCGCGGCCGCCGCCGAGGTTCCCGATATCGCGCCCCAGACCGCGTTCTGAGCCGGAGTCTTGGCCTTCGTGTGCAGCCAGGCCGCGAGGCCCGAGAGGGCGACAACCGCCAACTTCACCCCCAGCACGACCTTCCAGGCGGTGCTGGTCTGGCCTGACTGGAAGGTGGCCACGTTCCAGAGGCCGGTGAGCACCAGTACCACGTAGGCGGGCCAGGATATCTTGGCGAAAGCCCTTGCGGCCACATTGGCCACGCCCTCACCCGCTCCGCGCAGCGCAGGGACCAGCCCGGCCAAGGTGAGCTGCCCACCCACCCAGATCGCCGCTGCCAGAACGTGGATGGAAAGCCTGAACCCGTCCAAGGCGGATGCCAGCATGTCGAAACACCCCGTTTCAGTAGACAGGAAGCGCTTGCCCTTGGCTTGTGTGCCCCCGGGTGCGCGGGTATATATCTTAGGCATGCACCCTCCCAGGAGAGCTGATGCGGTCATCGGACCGATACCTTCGTCGCCCCTGCCGTGGGCGGTTTTTTGGCTGCTCGAGCCGGACTCTCCCGCCGACCGGCTCGAGCGCAAAGCGCTCGCAGGCACGCTGGTGCGCTGGAGGGCCGCCGGCTATTCGGTGGTGGTGATCGTCGAGGCCGCGGCAGCCGCGCATCCGGAGGAGCTCGAGTCGGGCGGCGCCGAGGTGCTCGAGGATGTAGAGGGCTTGATCGCCGCCCGCTACGGGGTGGCGAGGGAGGTCAGGATTCCGTATGGCTCGCGGGCCAGGCGCGCCTTCGTGGCGGTCGGCGCGAATGGCGAGATCCTGAAGCGCGCGTTTCTGTACCAAGTCGAGGATGAGATAGCGGCGTTGACCGAGGAAATGTGCCCGGCACCGGGCCAGGATTCGAGCTGAATGAAGCCGGGTGCGAAGGGGATTGACGGGAGCCAATTTCTTCTCATATTTGCACCTGAAGCTGTCGATATCGTATCTATGCCAGCGCGCCGAGGCGTTTGGGTGCCTTACCTGGCGTTTTCCCGGCGCCCGCGCTGGCCGGTTGGCGGATCATCGGCGCTCTATCGCGCCATGGTTGCCGGAGGGGCTTGCTGATGAAGACCAACATCGACGTGGATACAGGAGTTGGAGCCGAAGAGGCGACGGTGTCGCTGGCGCGTGTGGGAAGGCGCGTCAACGCAATAAGCACCGGGTTTTCCGTACTGCTGGGCTACGGGCCGAACGAGCTCGACAACCTCGATCTTGCCGTGTTGGTGCATCCTGCCGACCTGGATCTTTTCGAGGCCGCTTTGCAAACGTTCTTCGAGGAGAGCGAGGCCACCCAAGTGGAGGTTCGCCTGATGGAGGGCGGAGGCTCCTACATGCGGGTCCGCGCGCTGATCCATTCCACGACTCAGGATCCCGACAGCTTTTTGATCGCTCTGGAGCCCATGGACGACTACGTCAGCTGGGACGGCGAGCCTATCGACGCAAGCGCGGAGGAGGAGCCTTACCAGATCGATCAAGAGGAGTCCTCGCCCCAGGAGTTCGGGATCGACCAGGTCACCATGTTGCGCCAGCGGGACTTCCTGCTTCACGAATACGAGCTTCTTCGCCCGCGCCTGGGCCGCGACGTACCAGGTGCTGCGCTGATAGTCGTGGACGTGGACAGATTCAGCGTGATCGAGAGGGCGATCGGGTCGAGCGGCGCCGGTGCCGTGCTCAAGGTGGTGGGCCACCGCTTGGAGGACGCCTTGGGTACCGATCAGATCCTGGTGCATCTGGAGATAGACCGCTTCGGAATCCTCGCTTCCGACGTTGCCGACCAGGAATCGGCCGAATTGCTTACGCGCGCGCTGAGGGCGGTGCTGGACAGCCCCGTCGTCGCTCCCGAGGGCGAAGAAGTTGTAGTCACGGCCAGCATCGGCGTGGCGCTACTCGATGATCCGGGACTCGACGCTCAGGAGGCGATCTCGCATGCCATGGCTGCCAAGGAGCGTGCCAAGGCGCGGGGGCCGGCCAAGGTCGAGTTCTATTCGAGCAAGGAGTCAGCCAACGACGCCCGAGCGCGCAAGAGCTTCGAGAACGACGTTCGGCGCGCGATCGACGCGGAGGACCTTACGGTTCTGTTCCAGCCGATCTACTCCCTAGACAGCGGGCGGATCGGCGGCGTCGAGGCGCTGGTGCGCATGCACCACCCGGAGCGGGGGATGCTGTTCCCCGCGGAGTTCATGCAGGTTGCCAAAGAGATCGGACGTCTTCCCCGAGTCGGGACCTTCGTCATCTCCAGCTCACTGGAGGCGCTTGCAGTCTGGCTGCGCACCTATCCCAACTCGGGCCTCGCGCTCAACATCAACCTCTCGGGAGACGAGCTGGATGAGCCCGAGGTGGCCAACACCCTCATCGATGGGATCCAGGCCCTGGAACTCTTGCAGGGCTCCGTCTTCGTCGAGCTCTCCGATATCCATTCCGACCTCGACTGCACTTGCCACGACTCGGTGGCGCGCCTCGGTGCCGCCGGAATCGCCCTCAGCGTCGACGAGTTCGGCTCCGGCGCCAGCGCGCTGGCCGTCTTTTCCCGCTACGACGTTTCTCAGGTCAAACTGGGCAGGGCGATGGTGCTCGGCCTGGAGGAGAACTCCCGTTCTTGGGGCGTTCTTTCCGGCCTGGTGGAGCTGGCCCATTCCCTCAATGCGGAAGTCGTGGGCATCGGAGTGGAGAAGGCCGGCCAGATCCGGCTCATGCGCAAGCTGGGCATCGACAAAGTGCAGGGATTCCACCTCGGGCAGCCCATGGATCGCGACCAGATCGAGAGCCAACTGGAACTCGTGGCGGAGTGACGCGCCTTAACCAGCATTTCCGTAAGGCGGATGCGCTTCTCCCGTAGAATGAACCACGTGCCGCCCAAGAAAGACTCCCAGCCCAGGGTGCAGGCTTGACTGAACTACACCTCATCGCGGCTGCTGCTGCCATTGCCGGCTTCAACTGGGTCGACCTCCTGATACTCGTCGGGGTTGGCTACGCTGCGGTGCGCGGCGCCCAGCTGGGCGCGGCCGTCCAACTCGGCTCCTACGGAGGCTTCTGGCTCGGCATGTTCCTCGGCGCGCTGATAGCGCCGAAGGTTGCTTCACTGATCCCGGCCACCTCCTTCTGGCGCACCGTGGTGCTACTTTTCGTGGTTTTCGGAGCCGCCTCGCTCATCGGGGGACTGGGCCGGCAGCTCGGCAACCGGCTTGGCGCCAAGCTGACCAGGTATCAACTCGGAGGAGTCGATTCAGGGGTCGGGAGCGTGGTTGCCGTTGTCGCGACCATGCTGGTGATCTGGCTGATCGGCTCCGTGGTTGCGAACCTGCCCCTGGCCGGCTTCTCTTCTCAGGTGGCCAGTTCAAAGATCGTCAAGACCCTCTCAAAGGTGATGCCGCCCACACCGGCGGTCTTCTCCCGGATCGAGAGTTTCATCAGCTCGGAGGGTTTCCCCTCCGTGTTCGCCTCCTTGCCACCCAGCATCTCGGGGCCGGTTGCGCTGCCCTCAGCGGCCCAGGTGGCGGCGGTGGTCTCCAAGGTGGCTGGAAGCGTCGTGAAGATCGAGGGGATCGGGTGCGGCCAGATCCAGGAGGGCTCGGGCTTCGTGGTCGCGCCCGGTGAGGTCGTCACCAACGCCCACGTAGTGGCAGGTACGCATAGCATCTCCATCTTCGACGCCTCTGGTCAGCATCCGGCCACCGTCGTCCTCTTCAACCCCGAACTGGACATCGCCATCCTGAGGGCCGGCGGGATGAGCGAGAAGCCCCTAGTGGTGGACACCACGGTGAAGACCCGAGGCGAGATGGGCGTGGTGCTCGGGTATCCGGGGGGCGGGCCCCTCACTTCCAGCTCGGCCGGGGTTATGGACACCTTCGAGGCCCAAGGGCGCGACATTTACAACCAGGGTGTTACCACCCGCCTGGTGTACGAGATCGCCGCCATCGTCCGGCCGGGCAACTCCGGAGGTCCGCTCGTCGACCTGCAAGGCAACGTGATAGGGGTGGTCTTCTCCCGCTCCACCACCAACCCCGATGTTGGCTTCGCGCTCGCCATGCCGGCCGTGAACCAGGAGATAGTGGCGGCGCAGAACGCTACGGCCCAGGTTTCGACGGGCGCCTGCGCGGCCTGACCAATTCACTGCCGGCCATTGCCGGCAGACCGGCACGCCTTCCCCCTGGCCCGTAGGAATGCTTGATCCTAAGGTCGACGCCGGATCCGGGTTATCGCGGCGGCGGAGTGCGCCGGGCGGCCGCCGATGCCTCCTTTGGCCGGATGCCCTGGGCGGAGATGCGTGAAGGTGCGGAGTTCGAGGTGGTGAGGGCGCGTCCTCCTAGCCCCGATGCCGTTCCGCCGGAATCCATTTGCGGCGGAAGAGCTCATCGTTGCGGGCGAACGAGACGAGGTCCCCGTACCCACCCTTGGTGTGATGGAAAAGCTTGAGTTCCTCCACGAGGACCTTCTTCCCGGCCGCGCGAGCCGAGAAGCACAGGTCCGCGTCGTAACCGTGGAAGCCGGCATAGGTTTCGTCGAAGCGCAGATTCCTCGCCACCCACGGCGACAGGCATAGGAGCGAGCCGTCCACCGTCTCGACCTCCCCCTTTGGGCGATCGCCCTCCACGCGCAGGCGCGATTCGGCCAGGGCGCCGCGGAGGCTCCCCTCCCACCAGGCCAAAGAAGTGACGTTCACCGCCCCCACCGCGCCGAGGACCCCCACCTCGGGGTCCTCGAAGGCGAGTGCCACCTTGTCCCGGAAGCGATCGTCGGCGATCTCGAGATCCTCGTGCAGCAGCACCACTGCCTGCAATCCGCTGAGATCTCGTGCTGCCTCGAGGACCTTGTTGTAGGCGGCATGTATCGAGAACTGGTGACGCAACTCGACCACCAGGTCGCCGGGGAGAACGGTCCTTTCGAGTCCGGGGCGAGCGCATCGCTCGTACTTCGGATCGTTCCCGATGCATACGCCGAATGCAAACATGTGCCGCTCTCCCTCAGGAAGCCTTTTCGCTGCCCGGCTCGGGCGGGCGGCGTGGTGCCGTGTCGATTGGGGGGACCTATCGGCTGCCCAGGGGGTCGGCCAAGCCTTTGTCGGGAAGGATCCCTTCTCCCCACTTCTCGACGAACCGGCTCCGATCGGTCAAGGTTTGCCGGCGTATCCAGGGTTTCAACACCGGGTCCTCGGTTGCCACGGTCGCCGATTCGAGGTGCGAGATCCTGCTGGCAGGCACGTGGTATGGCGTTTCGCCTAGCGCCTTCAGTCGCAGGTAGAGATCGGTGTCTTGATACCAGACCGAGAACGCCGGGTCGAAGAAATCGCCCCCCGGTGCCGAGAGGCCTTCCAGGGTGGAGCGCCGCAGGGCGAAGCACCAGGCGAAGTACGGAGGCCGGCTGTAGCCGATCGTTTCCGGGAAGACCAGGGCGTGGCCGGCGGTCAGGGCCTCTTGCAGCGGTTCCCACCATCGATCATGCACCACGACGTCGTCGTTGATGACGGCGACGTACTCGGTGCGCGCTGCCAGCAAGGCCGTGTTCACCGGCGCGGTGTAGCCCTGGGGAGCATTGCCGTTGTCGATCAGGACCACTTGGTAAGGAACGCCGGTGTGACGCCGTAGCGACGCCAGGAGCCGGCCGCTTCGTGCGGACGCCGCGTCGAGGGTGGGGACGACAACGGACAGTACCGGGGGACTTCCGGGGTGGATCTCGGTGTCAACCGTCCCGCCTGCTTCCGTCCCGACGACCCAGATCTTGGTGACCTCGGGGGTGGCGCGGGTGCCTTCCAGACCGAGAAGGTGACCGCCGAGTGCTTCCATCAGGGTCCGGGCGCTCCGGACCGCGCCGGCGGCGCCGCATGGGGACCACTTCGTCCGGGGCAGGACGAGGCTTAGTCCGCCTGCCGCGCCCAGGGGAAATGTGCCGAGCGAGACGCCCTGGTGTTCCTGGGCGGTTGTAGCTGCCACTAGGAGACGCGTCAAGTCCACCTCGTGTATCTCGGATACGGCGACGAAGCGGGCGGTGCCGGCCTCCACCGCGGTGGAGAGGGAATCCGTGGACCCCGACGCAACGCCGGTTGGCGAGGTGCGCACGAGTCCCGCCAGGAAAGGCGATTCTCGCAGCGCCGCCCAAAGAGCGGCGGAGCGCTCGTCCAAGGGGACGCAATCGACCGATGCCAAGAGTTGCCCGGCTCGCGCTGCCAATTGGGCAACGCGGACGAAGTCGTTGCTGGATGTCTGCTCGTCACTGACGATGACCAGGTCGATTCCCACACCCCTAAGTCGGCCCGATGCCGGGAGGACTTTAAAGAAGCCTTCACATGGCCGGACTTCGCCGTCGTCTCCTGGCAGTACGTCAACGCTGCCGGCCCGCCGTGCTATGAACTATGCCATGGCGGCAAGTGGTGTCGGAGGTGGCGGGCAGGGCGATACCCTCGCCAAGCGCGAGGCTGCCCGGGAGGCCCTTCGCCGCTGGGAAGGGTTTCCGGCTCAGGCGGAGCCACGCCCAATCGTGCTGATCGGACCCGCCGCCAACCCTGGACAGGGATTCCAGGACGGCGAAGCCAAGCTTGCCTTTGAGTTCGGGCAAGTAATGACTGCTAAAGGCGTGCCGGAGGAGGTGGTCGACCTCTTGCGCAGCCGGCGGCTAGAAGGGGAGCCACCCCGCGGAGCACGCCCCCTGCTGCTTAGGGCGGCAAGGCTCGGCGAGGCTGAGTTCCTGACCGACCGCGGCAGACGCCTCCTTCCTGCCTGGATAGTCGACGCGGAGGGGGTGCTCGGGGACCTGGTGGTGCTCAGCCGCGCCGGCCGTGGCCTCTGCTGGCATCCGCCGGAGGCCGCTTCGCTGGAGAGAATGCCGGAGCGCTTCGCGCACAAGAGCAGCGTATCGCCCGATGGCACTCTCCTCACCTACCGCTTTTCCGGATGGCCGCGCAATATGGCGGAGTATCCGCGGGCTGAGGTGATGGAGACCGAAAGCGCGGTGGCCGTGATCCCGGTCGAGCAGTGGATAGGGCCAACCTCCGGGTGGGTCACCCTGGCGGGAGCCGTACGTGAAGTCCAGGTACTACTGGAACGGCCTCTGGGGGGCCGGGTTCTGGTCGGCCCGCGGGGCGAGGCGGTGCCGGTCTACTGAGCCGGGCCGGTGGCCGGGGGATGCTCTCGCAGCCAGAACTCGGCGATCTGGCGCCTCGTGGCTACCCAGACCTTGCCGAGTCCGCCGATCCGATCGACGACCTCCTCCACTGCTGAGGCTCGCCCAGGCTGGCCCGAGAGGCGGGGGTGCAGGCCGATGGAGAGCAGCCGGGGCACTCCGTCGTCCTCGGCGAGCATGAAAGCGGCCGCGCGCACGGTGAGGTCGACGAAGTCCGAAGGACTCGCCAGGTGGCCATAGGAGTATTGAGCGTCGTTGTAGGTCAAGGAGTACGGGACCACCAGGTGGTCGATGGAGCCGACCTTCACGTAATACGGGGTGTCGTCGTTGTAGGCATCCGAGTCGTAGATGAAGCCACCCTCTTCGACGAGCAGCCTGCGAGTGCGCTCGGAACGCATCCAGCGGCTGTACCAGCCAACCGGCCGCTTCCCCACGCTTGCCTCGATGCTTGCTACCGCACGGGCGATTGCCCCTCGCTCCTCGTCCTCGCTCATGGTCCAGGATTCCGCCCAGCGGTATCCGTGCGCGCACACCTCATGGGGCGAACCGGCGATCGCCTCGGCCACCGGTGGGTTGCGTTCCAAGGCCTGAGCCGCCGCGAAGACGGTGACTTCGATGCCCATGCGGTCGAATAGGCGCAGGAGTCTTAATGCGCCTACCCGGCTGCCGTACTCATAGACCGACTCGGTGGCGAGGTCACGCACGCCCGGAGTCATGGCCCGGGGCACCTCGCCCAGCCCTTCGTTTGCGGCGTCGCCCTCAAAGGGTGTGCGCTCGGATCCTTCCTCGACGTTCAGGGCGATGTTGAGGGCAAGGCGTGCGCCGTTCGGCCATGATCCTTGCGGTTGACCTGGCCCATAACCGACAAGATCCCGGGGTTCCATCAGCGCCGGCCCCCAAGGCCCTCCAAGTATGCGACCACCTCATCCGACCACATGACGTCTGCGTACTGGCGATCGAGATCAAAGAGGGAGACGGCGTGGGAGACGGCGAAACGATCGAAGACGCAGTCGGCAGGGATCAAGGCGCGCAAGTTCAACGAGACGGCGTCCACGACGGTGGCGCGGACGCAGTTCGAAGTGGAGCCGCCGGCAACGATGACGGTGTCGACGCCGCGATCGATGAGCAGTTGCAGCAAGGGGGTGCCCACGAAGGCGGAAGGCTTCTTCTTTACCAGCACGAACTCGCCCGCCTCCGGCGCGACCTCGTCGGCGATCTCCGCGCCGGGCGTGCCCTCCAGGCACCATCCCTCGATGGGG
>JAKAOC010000459.1 GCA_021823385.1 Actinomycetes bacterium | reverse complement strand
GCCGAAATGCTCGAGCTGCTGCAGAACGGGGTCAGGCACCCGGGTCGTAAAGGTGTCGCCGCTGAAGAGGAGCAACGGCAGGCGGTCGGCCATGGCCACTCCTGCTGCGGTGACCATGTTGAGCGCTCCCGGGCCTATTGACGAGGTGGCCACCATGATCTGCCGCCTGCGCATCGCCTTGCCGTATGCCACCGCGGCCAGCGCCATTCCCTGTTCGTTCTGGCCTCGCCAGGTTGGCAGCGCTTCGCGAGACTCCTCCAGCGCATGGCCGAGGCACGTGACGTTACCGTGCCCGAAAATCGCGAATACTCCTGGGAAAAGGGGTGCCTCGACGCCGTCGATCAGCGTGCGCTGAGCCACCAGCCATCGGACGATGGCCTCCGCCGTGGTTAGCCGAATGGTCTTCTCTGGCATTACTCCGACCTCACTGACTGGACTGCCTCCCAGGAACCGCTGGCAACGGAGCGAAGGAGTGCGTCCTGGACGCTCACGTAGCGCACCGCATCCTCGAAGCCGGGCTCGAACGGCCTGTTAGCGGCAATTGAGCGCATCAGCTCCAAGTCCTCGATAAGAACCAGGTCCTCGAAGCCGATACCGTTGGCATTACCCGGAACGAAGTTGCCGTGATATGGGAAGCGCTCTCCTCCAAAGATGGTTCGGTAGCCCGCGTATCGCCCGTCCGATCTCAAATACAGCTGGAGTTCGTTCATGCGCTCCAGGTTCCACGCGATGGCCCCATCCGTGCCGTAGACCTCGAAGGCCATCTGGCTCTCGGGACCGACCATGGTGCGGCTCGACTCGAAGGAACCCCTGACGCCTCCGTCGAACTCGACCAGCATGCCTACGTAGTCCTCGTTGGTGACCTCGCCGGTAGGATCGCCGGGTCGCCCGTGACCGTAGTGGGAGACGGCGCCGGCACTGGGGAGCGGCCTTTCGGGAATGAAGGTGGCGGTCGTACCCACCACCCTCGAGATCGGGCCGAGCAGGTAAAGCCCCAGGTCCACCGAGTGAGACAGCAGGTCGGAGGAGACTCCGTATCCACCCTCGTCAACCAGGTAGCGCCAGGTCAGCAGGCCCGAAGGATCGGCACCATAGGTGGAGAAGAACCTGCCTCGATAGTTGGTAATTCTCCCTAGAGCACCATCGTCGATAAGACGCTTGGCCTCCTGCACCATCGGCGCCCAGCGGTAGTTGTACCCCACGGCGGAGATGACCCCCGCCTTGCGCGCGGCCAGTTCGGCCCTGGCGGTCTGCTCGGGAGTGCCGCCCACCGGCTTCTCGCAGAAGACGTGCTTGCCTGCAGCGGAAAACGCTTCGACCAACTCGACGTGGAGTGCATTGGGAGTGGTAATGAACACCACGTCCAAATCTCGGTCCTCCACCAGGCTGCGCCAGTCGGCCTCCCCGCGGGAAAAGCCGAAATCGGCCACGGCCTGTTCGCGCCTGCCGGCATCGGTGTCGGAGCATGCCACCATTTCGATGTCGTACGGCTCGCCGGGGAAGATCCCGGGCAGCCGCCGGACGGAGCGGCTGTGTGCCTGGCCCATCCAGCCGAAGCCGATTACACCGACTCCGATCGTTGGTTTGGATGTCATCGAGAAGCCTCCTCCGCCATGGTGGCGTTTCTTGGGCCGGTCATCGGGCAACGGGGATCGATCTCCATGCCTTCCCATTGATCACGAACCCAGTGATGGGCTGGATCGTCACAAAAGGCCATGCTTCGGTCTTCCCCTGGACCGGCCAGGACGTTCAGGTAATAAAGGGGGTACCCCGGGGCGGCAATGCTCGGCCCGTGATACCCGCGCGGAATCAGGAAGACGTCGCCGTCCTTGATCACGACGTTCTCGTCGATGCTCCGATCCGCGGTGTACAGCCGGTGCATGGCGAAGCCCTCTTTGGATGTCTCGACGCCCCCGGTGCGGCCGAGGCGGAAGTAATAGATCTCCTCGTTGTTGACCTTGCATTCGGAGGAGTCGTCGTGCTTATGGGGCGGGTACGAAGACCAGTTGCCGTCCGGGGTCAGAACCTCCACGCACATGAGCCGGTCCGCCCCGTCGAAGACTCCCGGGGCCATGAAGTTTGTGACTTGGCGCGTGGATGGGCCCGCTCCGCGGGTCTCCACCGGAACCTCAGCCGCTCCCACGTAGCGAGGCTCGAAGCGCTTGGTCGCTCGAGCCGATGGCAGCGCGACTTCGCACCCGCCATCCGATTCGAGCCCCAGCTCGGCGCCCAGTGGAACGTACAACCAATCCGAGACCGCGGAAAACACGCTCGTCCGGCCCCTGAGAATGAAGCTCTTGCCGTCCACCGTGGCGCGCATAGAGCCTGCCAAGGGCAGTACGGCCATCTCTACACCCTCGGCCTTGACCTCGATCCTTCCTTCGGGCGCCAGGTGGGCGACACGAAGGCCGGAGTAGGTCCAACCCGCCTGGTCGGGCTCGAGCCACGTTGCGAACCCGCCGCGATCCGGTGAGCCATCCGGATAGTGGAGCCGCCGGCCGCTCACAGCGCCCTGGCCTTGGCATCCACGAGCCTTGCTGCAGCCGCAACTCCGGCCGCGACGTCACCAACGGGGGGATAAAGGAGGCTGCGCCCAATGACCAAGCCGCGACAGTGGGGATGTGAAAGCGCTCGCTCCCAGTCCGCGAGTGCCGCAGCCTGGTCGGAGCTGACTGCCCCTCCGAGAACCACCGCGGGGCAGGTGCTCGCGCCCATCACCTCTGCCACCCGCTCGCCGGAGGGAACCTTGAGCCAGGTGTAGGCCGAGGACGCTCCCAGGCCGCTGGCGACTGCCGCCGCCCTTATCAAGCTCTCCGGCCGCTTGTCATTGACGGGCATGCCGTCAACAT
>JAKAOC010000458.1 GCA_021823385.1 Actinomycetes bacterium | reverse complement strand
TGGTGCGACGAGAGTCGCTGAGGAGGTAATGCTTCTTAGTGGCGCGAAGCCACGACGATGATTGTCAGTCCGGCGAGAGATCGTCGGAACTGACTTGGTGTTCAGTCACCAATAGCCTAGGGGCTATGGCGGCCACCGCAAGGGGCCGTCTAAGGCGCCCTGACAATGAACCCCCGCGCGAGCGGTGGCGACGATCCGCGAGGAACGTCGACAGAATCTGCCAGCTACAAGGCGGATAAGGGGCTAGGCTTGGTGGAAGGGTGAACCTAGGTGAACTGTTGTAACTACCGTGATATTCGACAGGCGAAAGTAGCTTCATGCGCCTGAGCCAAAATGGCCTGCGGTCGGCTGTCTGGCTTCACGCTTCTAGACACACTGACGTTGCACCGCCGGTAGATAGACAGCACCCTCCCTACCATGTCATCGTCGTGGAACTCGGTAAACCCGATGGTCCCCTGGATGGATAGGCCGGGTAAGCGTATCGCAAGATGCGTGAACGACCAGCGGGCAGAGGATCGCGGAGAAAGCAAATGCCGGGCTGTAATCGCCCGGACAGGAGACAACGTGCTCCACCCGAAAGGGGCGCTGACTTCCGCGTGGTGTGGAATGGCGAGATCATATGCCGAATCCCCTCGATAGGAGGCAAGCAAGTATGCGAACCGCGACTGCTGCGGATTCTGCGGCCTCCCGCAACATAGACGGCTGGGACCAGATACCCTGGGCCGAGGTCCATGAAAGCGTGAGGAGACTGCAGATTCGTATCGCCAAGGCAACTCGTGAACAGGACTGGCGCCGGGTGAAAGCCCTGCAAAAGTTTCTGGTCAACTCGTTCTCGGCCAAGGCACTGGCCGTCAAACGAGTGTCGGAGAACGATGGCAAGCGAACACCGGGCGTGGACGGCGAGATTTGGACCACCCCGGAAGCCAAATGGCAAGCCATCCAGCAGTTGGATAGCCGAGATATTCGACCACAACCACTGCGCCGGGTGTACATCCCGAAGCGTGGAAGCTCGAAGATGCGTCCGCTAGGAATCCCCACCATGATCATCCGGGCTCAACAAGCTTTGCATCTGTTGGGACTGGAACCCGTGGCGGAAACACGCGCCGACCCGAATTCTTACGGTTTCCGTCGGAATCGAGGTACACAGGACGCCATCGAAGGCGCGTTCACTCTACTGGCGCGGAAGGGTTCTGCGTCTTGGATTCTAGAGGGTGACATTCTCGGCTGTTTCGACAACTTCGGGCACGGATGGCTCGAGAGCCACATCCCGATGGACAAGAAAGTTCTGCGGGACTGGCTCAAGGCTGGATATGTGGAATCCGGGAAGCTCTTTCCAACGGAGGCCGGCACTCCGCAGGGGGGAATTGCCTCGCCTACGATTGCGAACATAGCACTGGACGGGCTGGAGGCGGTCCTGGCCAAGCAATTCGGTCGGACAGACAATGCCACCAGACGAAACCGGGTGCGGTTGCTGAGGTACGCCGACGACTTCATCGTCACCGGAAGCTCGAAAGAGCTTCTGGAGCATGAAGTCAAACCGCTTGTCGAGGCATTCCTCGCCGAGCGGGGTCTTCAGTTGTCACCAACGAAGACCACCATAACGCATATCTCCGAGGGCTTCGACTTTCTCGGGCAGAACGTACGCAAGTACGGCGACAAGCTTCTCATCAAGCCGTCGACCAAGAACGTGAAGACGTTCTTGGACAACGTTCGGGAGACCATCAGGGTTCACCGCTCATCCAAGCAGGAGACCCTGATCAATTTGCTCAACCCCATGATCAGGGGTTGGGCCAATTACCACCGGCACGTTGCTGCAAAGGCGACGTACGTGGGGGTGGACCACCACATCTGGCAAGCTCTGTGGCGCTGGGCACGTCGCAGACACCCGCGAAAATCGGCCGGATGGGTCCGGGAGAGATACTTCCGTACCCTTGATCATCGGCATTGGGTGTTCGCGACGGAAGCCTGGGATAGGCGTGGCGTACCGAGACTCCTGGCGCTGCGATCAGCGTCAAGCACTCGGATAGCCCGGCATGTCAAAGTTAAATCGAACGCTAATCCTTTCGATCCCGCTTGGGACTCCTACTTCGCACAGCGGAAGAGGAAGCGCATGCAGGACGGGCTGCCGGAAGGCAGCCTGCCCAAGCGACTTTGGCAGCAGCAAGAAGGGTACTGTCCGGAATGCGGTCAGCTCATCGAGGAGGAAGAAAGATGGGCCATCCAGCCGGCGGTCCCACTTCAGGATGGCAGCACTCGCCCGCCCGCCACCCCGAAAATGTTCCACTCCTCTTGCCAACGTGTCTTCCGCCGTCACGAGGATGTTCTCCTCCGACGGCAGCCGAGCGCCGGCTCCTATGAAAGGGGCTCCGTCCATGCTTGAGCCGGATGCGGGGTCAACTCGCACGTCCGGTTCTCAGAGGGGCGCGGGCCAGCAATGGCTCGCGCCTACTCGACATCAACCGTCGACATGAGCTGCCCCGGCTGCTGTTCACTTGTGCTTGGCCCGAGACAAAGAGCGTTGACCACTAAACCACTTGACGGGTCGTTTCATATCAGCGGTGGGACTCGAGCTGGGATCAGCCGCCTCGTTCGAGGACCTTCCACCTTCCTGGAAGTAACGGCGCCATCGCACGGCCAGTCAATCGCAGTCGGTCGAGCGGCCGAACCAGGTCTGGGCCACCGATATCTCGTATCTGCCGATGGCCCACGGGTTCATGTACCTGACGGCCATCCTCGATATCGCCAGCCGCAAGGTGCTGGCCTGGCGGCTCTCCAACACGCTCACGACCGATTTCTGTCTCGATGCGCTGAACGAGGCGCTCGCGCGCTTCGGGACCCCGGAGATTTTCAA
>JAKAOC010000457.1 GCA_021823385.1 Actinomycetes bacterium | reverse complement strand
CCCCGCGGCTGCGAACATGGACTGGTTGTAGAAGACCTCCGAGACCTTGGCGTCGGTGAGAAGCCGGTAGTGCTGGCCGCCGCTGACCTCGCCATTGGTCCACACCGAGGGGAAGACGTTTGCCTGGGAGAAGGTTTTCGAGCCCTTCATGTAAGGGTTCCAGGATTGCAGCGCCAACCCCTTCACCAGCACGCCGTCGTAGTGGCTGATCTCCGCCAGCACCGGCGGATCGCCTGCGGCGACTGCGGCGGGAAGCTTGGAGGAAGCCTTGGTGACCACCAGGGTCACCTGCACGCTCTTGTGGCTCGCATTGAACTTCGCAACCAGGGCGCTCATGGCGGCGCCGACCGGACCGCCGTTGTGGGATTCCCACAGGGTTATTGCTATGGGCTTGCCGGTTGACGAAGCCGATGTGTTCGCCGACGCCGCCGACGCCGCGCTTCCGCATGCGCTCAGCGCCAGCGCGCCACCTGCCAGAAGGGCCAGCGACTTGGGAAGCCGCAGGCGGGGACGGTGTTGCCCGGCCTTTGCTCCCACAGGGCGGGATCCACCCGGACTGTCATACCCAAGGTTGTTTTCGGGGTGTATCATCAATTTTTGTCCTTTCAAGGCTGTCACGGTTTTGAGAGGTTGGCCGGTGTCGACTGTCGGGTCGGCGCCGGCCGGTGTTTTCCGTACTCGGCGGCCTTTCACCAGCTGCCCGCCGAGGCTCCCTGAGTACTCAGAGATTTACTCCTCCGTCGCGTCCCGCCACGCCTGCGACGATGTGCCGTTGCAGTAGCAGGAAGAGGAGGACGATGGGGGCCAGCGCAATTACGACCGCGGAAGTGAGCTTTCGCCAGTTCGCCTCGAAGGTCTGCATATAGTGGCTGAGCGCCACTTCGATCGGCTGGACCGAATGGGAAGTTGTCATGATCAGGGGCCACTGGAACTGGTTCCATGAAGTGATGAAGGTGAGCAGTATCACCGTCAGCATGGCGGGCCGGGCCAAGGGGAGGGCAACGCGCCGGATGTAGCGAAGATGTCCGACCCCCTCGAGGTTGGCGACCTCCCAGTATTCGCGCGGAAGGCTCTTGAAGAACTGGCGGAAGATGAATACCCCAAAAGTCGAGGCGGCAAACGGGAGGATCTGGATCGCGTAGCCGTTGAGCAGGTGGAGGTGGAGTGCCAACGCGTACTGCGGGATCAGCAACGCCTGTGTCGGCAGCATCATTACCCCCAGAGCCACCAGGACGAATGCTCCTGAGCCGCGCAGGTTGAGTTCAGCCAGGGCGTAGCCGGCCATTGCCGATGTCGCGACCACCAGGACGACGGTGCTGCCCGCTATCAAGATCGTGTTCAGCAAGTAGTGCAGCCAATGCGTATGGGTGATCACGTAGACGAAGGCGCCGGTGTGCATGGCCGGTACGAAGCGGGGAGGTATGGAGAACACCCCGCCATGGGTGTTGAAGGCGGTGACCACAACCCAGTAGAGAGGAAAGGCGAACCCGATCGCGACCGCGGCGATCGCGACCCGGCGGAACCAGCCGGCAATGGGCATTCGAGACCACCTCATCGGTAGAAGACGATTCGATCGGAGATCCACTTCTGAACCATCGTCAAGGTCAGGATGATCAGGAACAACACGAGGCTCATCGCCGCCGCCAGGGAGAAGTGGAAGTAGGTGAAGGCGGTCTGGAAGACGAGCAGCGCGTCCGTAGTGGTGGCGAATGCCGGCCCGCCCGCACCGCCGTGGGCTCCGCCCGTCATGGTGTAGATCTGAGAGAAGGCCTGCCAGGTGTTCACCGATGCCAGAACCACTACCAGGAAGGTGGTCGGTGAGATGAGCGGCCATATGATGCGCCGGAAGATCCTCGGCCCGCCTGCCCCTTCCAGGGAGGCGACTTCGATCAGTTCGCGGGGAACCCGCGACAGTCCGGCGAGGAAGATGATGACGTACAGGCCCAAAGAGTGCCAAAGCGAGTCGATCATCACTGCCGGCAGGGCCCACCTCGTGCTTTCCAGCCATCCGAGCCGGGGCAGGTGAGCGAAGCCGAGGATGGCGTTCGCCAAGCCGAAATGGGGGTTGAAGATCCAGACCCAGATGATCGAGGTGGCCACCACCGGCGTCACGTGTGGCAGGAAGACCGCGGCTCGCCAGACGCCACCCCTCCGGGCGGTCAAGCCATCCCTGAGCAGCATGGCGATGCCGAGCGCCAGGAAGGTGGTTGCCGGAATCATCACCACCGTGTAATAGGCCGAGTTCTCGAGCGAGCGCCAGAAGAGCGGCTGGTGGACCAAGGTGACGAAATTCTTGAACCCTACGAAGTGGGCTATCGGGGAGAGCACGCTCCAGTGATAAAAAGCCAGGTAGAAGAGGTATAGAGCGGGGAGGTAGAAGAAGAGGATGAAGACCGAGGCGGCCGGCATCAGCAGGCCATAGCCGACCAGGCGGTTCTTGAGGCGGCGCCTGCGCGCCCGCGCCATCTCCCGATGCGCGCCGGAGTCGAGATTGAACTCGGCACCGGCGTCGCCGAGTACGTGCGTCGTGGATTGTGGCTGCGTCAGCATGCGTACCCGACCTCACCCAGCCGCTTGCGGGCTCGCCGCCCCACCGTGGCCGGCGAGAGCTAAGGAGCGGTTTCCCTGGGCTCGTTCTGTCAGCCTCAAGCCGGTCGACGGGTCGAAGAGGTGGATCTCCTCGTCGTCGCAGGAAAGCGTGATAATGTCGCCGCGACGCAGGTCGTGGTCGGGGGGAAGCTTGGCGATGAGATCCAGCCGCTCGAGCGGAGACGTCAGGTTCAAGTGAACCTGGAGGTGAGTCCCGAGCTGCTCCACCAGGGCGACCCGGCAGTCGAGGCGCAGGGCTCCGGAGGGGCCGTC
>JAKAOC010000456.1 GCA_021823385.1 Actinomycetes bacterium | reverse complement strand
ACACGGCTCTGATAACCCGTAGGAAAAACAGCCAAATCAGGGCAATCAACAGATACTTGAACAGATCCAGCAAACCAAGCGGCATGAGTCACTGACGACCTATTTGAATCTTCACGCCACCGACATCGATCTCGTCACCCTCCCGAGCGGAGCCGTCCGTCACCGCAACCCCGTTCAGGCGAGTGCCGTTGGTCGAACCGAGGTCACGAACCCGGACCACCCCATCCTCGGTGATGGTGACTTCGGCATGGCGCCGGGAAACCCGGGGCTCGTCTATGACGATCGTACTGCCGGGCAGGCGCCCGATGGTGACCGGGGTGTCCGCCAGCGGCACCCGCATGCCGTTTGGCATCTCCAAATAAAGGTGGCCAAAATACTCCGGATCCTCCTGGTATTGCGATTCGATGGCGAAGGTGCCGCGCGGAATGTCCTGGTCCACGTCGACCCCGACTTCCAAGAAGCCCACGAACTTATAGCGGCGCTCCCGGGCGGTCTCCTGAACCAGGGCAAGCAGCTCCGAGTGCAGCGCGGTGCTGATATCGGTCATCGACTCGAAATCGTCCGGCGAGAGAAGAATCATGTAATGGTTGGGCACTATGGGCCCCCGCACGCCGATACGCTTCTCCAGCTCCATCTGGCGCACGACTTTCTTACCAAGCTCCGAGGGCTGAAGACCCTTACGCGACAGTCGACCGAAGGCACCTTCGATCAACCGTTCAAGTCTGTTTTCTATGTCAGCCAGCCCCACGACTACAGATTAGTTGAAAATGCCACCTCTGTTTTGACCGCGCCCTCGACCACCCCTCACCTGGAGCCGATCCTGAGCTGGACATTGCGGATACGATCACAAACTCCAACCCGTTTCGGCCGTAAGCTTGGCGCCGGATGGGTGAGTCGGTGGGCCATCCGGCGGCGTCCCAACCAAGGTTGGCTGCTCCTTTTGGCCCAACGAAAACGGAGGAGCGCGCACAGATGGAGGATCGGCACCAGCGCTTGGCCAGGAGGCTTCCGGAAGATCTGGGTCCTGATCAAGCGAGCCTGTATGAGAAAATCGTCGGCGGCCCGAGAGCACAGGACCAAACCGTCTCCCCAGCCGTGGATCCTGACGGCTCGCTCAGAGGTCCCTTCGGACCCATGTTGCTGAGCCCGGCGCTTGGGGTTCATATGCAGGCCCTCGGAGCTGCAATCCGTTACGAATCCTCTCTGCCGGCACGCATAAGAGAAGCGGTGATCCTGATGGTCGCCAACCACGACGAGAGCTCTTTCGAGTGGTCCGCCCATCATCCCATCGCCATAGCGGCCGGCCTAAACACCGCAGACGTTACCGCGATCCGTGCCGGTTGGGCCCCGTCAGGGGAAAGTCCGCAGGAGGCTGCACTGCTGGTCGCAGCCACGGCGCTGTGCCGGGGCGAGCCGCTGACCGATACCGCCTACACGCATGTGGTGGCAAGTGCCGGCGAAAAAGCGCTATTCGAACTCTGCGCCTTGGTGGGGTATTACCGGATGCTTGCCCTCACAATGCGGGTCTTCGGCATCGATTGACGAGGGAATGCCGGCTCGTCCCGATCGCGCCCCAAAATTCAAGTCAATACATAGACGCGTAGCAGTCGGGTTTTTCGCGCCGGTCCGGTGTGGATCCAGTCGGTCGTATTGCGGCATTGCAGGTGCACGAAGACTTGGACCTCGTGTCGAGAGATAGTGCCGTGACACCCGTCGCGATTTCCGGCACGTCAAAACGGTGGTGCATCGACCAATGGCTCCGACCGGCACGGACACGCCTCTATCCGGAATCTGGGTCCCCCCATTGGTGACGCACTCCGGGTGCTCGAGGGCAAGATGCAAGTGGTACCAGGTCCGGGCTTCGCGGCCCACCTAAGCTTGTCGTTGCCCGCCAGGGCACGTGGGTACCACTCGAGGCCGGCGTCAACTATTGAATGATACGTTCAAGAGCGACGCGCGCCGCCTGCGAATGAGCTGCCAAGTTGACAAACTCCTCGGCGAGGATTTCGAAGAACTGTTGGGGGGAGACCTCTCGGCGGGAGATCACTACGCCACGCACTACTTGATGGACGTTGAACTTTACCGTTGAGGCGCTTTCGAGTTCCACCTCGGCCATCCGGTTCTCGAACTTCATCGAAATGCGCGTCGGGATTCCGGGCCGCCTGGCGACGCGATCCGACATCGTACGCTGGTAGGTCACCTGCAGCATCGCCGCCGGCAGGATAAAGGAGACCTTGGTGACGAGAGCATTCATCATCAAGTTCACCTCGGAGGCGTCCGCGCGCAATGCGGCGGCAACCATATCTATGCTTGACGGCTCAAGGGGTTCCACTATCAGTCGTCGGTGAGCGGAAGCACGAGTTGCGGCTTGGCGATGACATGGTTTTCGGCAATCGGCTTCACAGCGGTACCAATCGCGAAGAACTCGGTGGTGTGGCCTCCCCAGTGGTGAGGAAGCGCCAGGAGCTGCACTCCAACGATACCTTCGGCGTGCAGGTCCTCGGCTTCCGTCTGCATCCTGGTCATAGCCAATTCGCGCGCGTCATAGAGTGCCTCTGTAAATTGTGGAATCTCGACATTTTGGCCGAAATTCCCCATCGACTGGAACATGCGCTGATGGGCAATGTGATAGACGCAGCTTCCCATCACCATGCCCAGCGGCGCGTAGCCCGCCTGGATGAGTGTCCAAAAATCCTGGCCGGAGAGATCGGACGTGAACGGCTTCCCCTGGCTCCGCCAATCCCGGCCGGCGTCCTCGGCGACAACCGCGGTGCCAACGGCAATGAATTCTGCTATGTCGTTGCCAAACTCTTTGAACTCGACCTCGAGGCGCACGCCTACGATGCCGTCGGCGCCCAACAGGTTGGCCT
>JAKAOC010000455.1 GCA_021823385.1 Actinomycetes bacterium | reverse complement strand
CGACGAGGAAAAGACCAAGGCGTAGCCGGCCCGATCCTCAGTGGCCCCGGGCGCCCTTCGGGCGGCCGGGGCTTCGCCATTTATGGGAAAAACCCTGATAGAGGCCTATGCAGGTGACATGTCACCGCCTCCTAGTGACCTTATACTCTTACCGCCGACCAGGGCATGCGCAAGGATTTTTACGTGGACCGGGTTGACAGGAACGGCTTGGAAATGTTGAGCGGCGAGGAATGCCTGGCACTGCTCGCAAACAATGACTTCGGACGAATCGGCCTGTCAATAAACGCGCTGCCCGCGATCCTTCCCGTCAACTACAAGATGGTTGACGGTGTCGTCGTGATCCTCTCGGCCGGGGGCGCCAAGGTTGCCGCGGCGGCGAACCATTCGGTGGTGGCCTTTGAAGTGGACAAGTTCTCGCCATCGGGGGAGTACGGCTGGTCGGTTCTGACCATCGGGGTCGCATTCATGGTCGAGGACGAGCCCGAGTTGCTGGCCAGGCTGAAGGGCCCCATGGAAGTTTGGATAGACATCAAGGCGGCCACCTTGATCGGGATCCGGCCCGATATCATCTCGGGGCGCAAGATCGAAGGACCCCGCCATCGCAAGGTGTTCGGCGCCGATTCGGCCCTGGCCACCCGGCTCGGCTGACTCCTCAGTTCCAGAGCCCTCGCATCACCCTGGCCAGGTTCACCGCATGGTCGCCGAAGCGCTCGTAGAACCGCGCGATCAGGGCCATCTCGATTGTGACCGGTACCGACAGCGAACCTGAGGCGAGTTCGGCGATGAGCGCCACCTGCAGGTCGTCCAAGTCGTCGTCCATGGACTCGATGGTTTCCAGCCGATTCGACTGGCGATCGGCGAAGTCGTCCGCGGTGAGGATCCACATCCTTAGGCCGATCTCGCCCATCTGGGCGACGATGCCGCGGATGCGGGGGGTGAGATCCCCGGTGAAGTTGTGAAGTGCCCGGCGTGCGATGTGCTCGGCCAGGTCACCCGAGCGCTCCAGCTCGGGAATGATGCGCAGGATCGATATCAGGTAGCGGATGGCTCCCGCCTCGCGCGGAGCGTCGAGCAGGACGTCATAGGCGAAGCCCTGTATCTTGCGGTAGAGTTCGTCCACCATCTCGTCCCGGCTGATCAAGTCGCGCGCGGTGCGGTGGTCGCCGGAGAGGAGAGCCTCGGTGGCGCCCGTCAGCGATCCTCCCACCAGCCCGAAGAGCTGGTTCACCAGCTTTCCGATCTCCCGGAACTCGTCGCTCTCGAGAACCGGGGCCAACCCGCCCTGCTGGGATTCCTCTGGCAACTGGGACCTTTCCGCCGTAGAACCGGGCCTGGGGCAAACGCAGGCGTCGGCGTCTCGATTCTAGCCTTTGGCGCGTGCGGGCTTCACGCCTCGCGGCGCAGGCGCGGGTCCGTCTCGTCTGCAATTTCCTGGAACAGCTCCAGGTAGGAGCGCGCCATCACGCGGTAGTCGTAGCGGAGCCTCGCGACGGCGCGCCCGTGCTCAGGGGAAAGCGAACCCAGTTCGGCAACGGCGGCGGCCATCTCGGCGGCCGTGCGTACCAGGTAACCCGAACGGCCGTGGTCGATTGCCTCCGTCGCGGCTCCCACTTCGAAGGCGACCACCGGCGTGCCACAGCTCAGCGCCTCCGCGACTACCAGGCCGAAGGCCTCGTCCCAGCGGGTCGTAAAGAGCAGCGCGGCGGCGTTGGCGATGATCGCCCTCTTGGCCTCTCCGCCCACCTCTCCGACGAAGCTCACCTGTTCGTCCAGTTCGGGGCGGATCCGGCTCTCGAAATACTCGATCTCGCCGGGCTCGGAACACTTGGCGGCGATCACCAGGCGCCGCCCTGAGATCCGAGCCACCTCGACGGCCAGGTCCGCTCCTTTGTTCTCGTTCATCGACCCGAGGAAGAGCAGATAGTCACGACTGGGCTTTTCGACCGGGCGCAGGCGGTCGGTGTCGACGCCGTGCGGTATGACCCTGGCCACTGGCATGCCGGCGGCAGCTGCCGCTTGGCGCCTGGAGGTCGCGACCAGCGCCGCCTCGGTGGCAAGGCGACCGTAGACTGCGCGTCTTTCCCCGGTCAGCTCGCGGTGTGCGGTGACCGCGCAGGGGACGCCCGCTTGAATGGCTGTGGTCGCGCCTGCCACGGTGTGGTCGCTGACCACGTCGAAGCTTGCGCGGTCCAGCAACGCGGAGAGGCCCGCCAAGTGGTCCGGCTCGACCGAGGGATGACGGTCTGCGAGGTCGCCGGCCACGCAGCGCACGCGCCTTATGCGTGCGTCGGATTCAACTTCGCCGGGGGGCGCGAAGAGGGTGACGTCGCAGCCGAGTCCCGCCAGTCCACGGGCGAGGTTCCAGGTCACCAGCTCGATGCCGCCGTAGGCGATGGGCGGGGAGGGGTACCACGGCGTGGAGACGATTAGCACCTTCATGCCGTGGAAACCTTTCCTGCCATCGGCAGCGGGATTGCCGCTACGGCCGCTCACGGGCAGGCTAGAGGGGATGGGCGCCTGCCACGGCGGTGAGCATGCGTACAGACGTGACCCTCGGGGTGCTGCGCACGCATGTGCAGCACCCCGAGGGGAGGGAGTGAGCTAGCCGGGTATGCGGCCCGACATGTCGGCGTTCTTCGCCGCTTTGGCCACCAGGTCCGGGATGAGCTTGGAGAGCTCCTCGACGGTCCAGCGATCGTTCTTGTCGATGCTGGGGCCCGCGTGCCAGCCCTCGGCCACGTCAATGTGACCGCCCACCACGTCGAAGACGCGGCCGGTTATGGCCTTGGACTCGGTCGAGCCGAGCCAGGCGACCAGCGGGGAGATGTTGTCGGGCGCGAAGGCGTCGAACTCCTCGGGCTTGGACTCCTCCGCGGGG
>JAKAOC010000454.1 GCA_021823385.1 Actinomycetes bacterium | reverse complement strand
GGTTGATCTGACGACACCCGGTATCTCGGTGGACGCGCTGACTGCTGATGCCGGGACGCCCGAACGGCAATACGATGTTGTCTTCGACGACGTGCTTGTGCCCGCGGAGAACCTTATCGGAGCTGATGGCCAGGGGGCCGCACCCTTGTTCGAGGCGCTGAATACGGAGCGCGTCCTAATTGCTGCGTTCGCTTATGGTCTTGGCTTTCACTCCATTGCGAGGGCGGTCGACTATGCAGATGAGCGAGCTCCTTTCAATGCACCGATAGGCAGTTACCAGTCCATCCAGCACCCCTTGGCCGCGCGCTGGGCGGAGCTGACCGCCGCACGGGCGCTCAATCGAGAGGCGATCCGCGCTATTGAATTGTCGGATGAGCACGCGGCCGGGCTTGCTAACGCCGCAAAGTGGCTTTCCAGCGAAGCCGCGAATCATGCCGTCGACCATGCAATACAGGTTCATGGCGGTAATGGTTTGACCGACGAGTACGACCTCATACCACTCTGGCGGACTACGCGTCTTATGCGCTTTGCGCCAATTAATAACGAGATGGTGTTGAACCAGATAGGCCAACACGTGCTCGGCTTGGGGAAGTCTTACTGAGCCGAGGGGGCCAAGTGCGCTTCAGATTGGATAGTAAAATCGCGCACGTCACTTGAGATTCATCGGGTCCTGGCGTTGACTTCACGGTGGTGACTAGCTCAGCTACGACCAATTCGACCCTGGTGCCGGTAAATCTAAGTGAGGTGGACCTATGACCTTGGACAGTCTGACCCCGACCTGAAGTAATGGGCCGGTGGTTGGGGCTGGTTGTCATGCCCCCTGGGGTTGGTCGCCCAGTGCCTCAAAGTAGACCTCGTCGGGAGGACTGACTCCCAGTCCGTCATGATAACGAGGATCATGGAAATTCCCCGGGGTCGATCATCGAGAGTAATTCCCCACCCCTTCAGAGCTCCGGCGTGGTCTTGGCGCGAACCAGTGGCTCCCATGGAACCGATGATGCCGACGGTGTTACAAAGCTCTACCATCCGGCGGGTCAAGACTAGACCGCTACAAACAGAATTCGACTTGACTCGGACCGCGGCGTGCAATATCTCGGCATGCGCTGCAGCGAGAGACCGGCGGAGAACGAGATCGTGGCAACGGTCGGGAGCAGGGGGCGACAGTCCTAGCAGGCTCCACGGTCGAGCGGCGGAAGAAGCGCCGATAGCCCACCTTGCTTGCGGTGATGACGACAGATGGCGCCTCACCAGGCTCTGAGCGAATTTAGCGGAGGTTGGGATTTGAACAGCAGTCACCGCTACCAAAGTCGAGACGGTGCCGGCGACGAATTGATTCACCGAGGCGGATCACCTTTTGCTTTTCAACAGGCTGGCGATAGGTAGATCGGTTGTCTCGGCGGTGGTGGTCTGTCACCGGCTGGCCCTACCATTTGTGCACCATGCCGGGCTTACAGCCATATAGGATCGGCTAATGCTCCCACCGGCAGGCGGAGTGACTGAGCACCAGCGCATTCTTGCTTCAGCTAAGGGGGCCCGGAAGCTGGTGGCGAACGAGGTGTCCTCGGCCCCGGGTCGCGCGACATTGATCGTGCCGCCCGGCCGGAGAGCCTGAAACGCTGAGGCGAAGGCGCCGTCGAGGCACTCGCCTCTCAGTGTCAAAGAAAAGGAGCCGTTTTGCCCAAACCCCGCAGCTCACGGGCCCGCCGGAGAGTCGGCATCGCGGCAGACAGCACGGCTTGGATGCGGCGCTTGAGTTCTTGGGTCCTCTTGAATCTGGCAGCCACTGGGGAGGTGGCGAAATGATCGTGCTCATGGGATTCATGGGAGCGGGCAAAACGACTATCGGGTATCTACTTGCGGAAAAGCTCGGGATACCTTTTGTCGACATCGACATATTGATCGAGCAGCGCTTTAAGCGTGCCGTCAAGGACATTTTCGCCGAGGAGGGCGAGGCCTACTTCCGCGACCTGGAGCACAAGACCATTGTCGAGACCGTCTCGGGGCCCGAGGCGGTTGTCGCCCTTGGAGGCGGAGCGGTCGAGCATCCGGGCACCCGGATAGCCCTTACGGCCGTGACCGCCATCCATCTCGAAGTTTCCTACGAAGAGGCCCTGCTACGCATCGGTAACGACGCCTATCGGCCGATGATGGCCCAACCCGACGTTCGCAACATATACGAAAAGCGCCTTCCCGTTTATCGCCGCAGTGCCACCCTTCCCATTCGCACGGATCGCCGCCGCCCTGAAGACATCGTCTTGGAAATAATTTCCAAGGTCACCACGCCCGCATCGGTGCCCGAAGGAACACGGTCCATCCTGGTCGCGCCGATGGGTGGTGCGCACCAGGTGCATATCGGCAAGGGCCTGGCCAGTCAGATCGGCTCGCTCCTGCCCCCTGTGGCCGCTGCCAAGAACGCTTTTTTCGTCGCGCGCACCACCGACCTGGCCGCCGCCGGCCGCATGGCGTCAGAGCTGGCCGAACGCGGCGAGTTGCAGTGCCACGTCCTGGAGATCCCCGATGGTGAGGTGGCAAAATCCTTCCAGGTCGCCGAAGCGGTGACCGAGGCACTGGCAGCAAGATCGGCCCACGGGGAGGATTTCCTTGTCGGGGTCGGCGGTGAAGCCGCCTGCTATCTGTCCGGTTTCGTGGCGGCCACCTACAACCGTGGCATGAGGTTGGTCCTTATCCCCACCACGCTGCACGGTCAGGCGGATGCCGCCATTGGCGGCAAGAACGGGATCAACCTGACCCGAGGGCAAAACCTGGTGGGCACACTCCACCAACCCGTCGTAGTCATAAGCGATGTCATGCTCGGGCTGGCCAACCGTGAGGACGGATTTCTCAGTGGGCTGGCCGAGATGGCCAAGCACGCCTTCATCGC
>JAKAOC010000010.1 GCA_021823385.1 Actinomycetes bacterium | reverse complement strand
TGCTGACCGCCTCACCTGCGGCGGCCTCGTCCGACTTGACTGCGATGACGGCGCCCTTGAGCGGGCTCAACCCGGCGGCGGGAACCAACCCGGGCGTCACTTTCGGCAAGGTGGTCGGTGGGGCCACCACCGTACCGGAGGTCTGCCCGACCGCGGGGTCGTGCGTGGCCGTAGGCACCTATCAGGACTCCAACGGGCACTTTCAGGGCCTGATCGAGACTCTCTCCAACGGGACCTGGACGGCGATGACGGCACCCTTGAGCGGGCTCAACCCGGCGGCGGGATCCAGTCCGAGCGTTTACTTCTACGCCCTTTCGTGCCCGGCGGCGGGGTCGTGCCTAGCGACCGGGAGCTACAGCGATTCCTCGTTCAATCAGTTTGGCCTGATCGAGACACTCTCCAACGGGACCTGGACGGCCGCCGCCGCGCCCTTGGGCGGGCTCAGCCCGGCACCCGCCACCGACCCCAACTTTTCCCTGACCGGCCTCTCCTGCCCGGCCGCCGGCTCCTGCGTGGCCGTAGGAACCTATAACGCTTCGTCCGGCATGGACGGCGCGATCGAGACTCTCTCCAACGGGACCTGGACGGCGGCAACCGCGCCCTTGGGCGGGCTAAGCACAGCCACCACGCCGTGGTCGGCTCTGAACGGCCTGTCCTGCCCGGCCACGGGGTCGTGCGTGGCAGGAGGAGAATACCAGGACAGCTCGAACGCGTACCAGGGCCTGATCGAGACGCTGTCGGGGGGGACCTGGACGGCCGCCGCCGCGCCCTTGAGCGGGCTCAACCCCGCGGCCAGCGTCAATCCGACCGCGTTCTTGACCGGCCTCTCCTGCCCGGCCGCGGGATCGTGCGTAGCCGTAGGAACCTATGACGCTTCGTCCGGCGCAGAGGGCCTGATCGAGACGCTGTCGGGCGGGACCTGGACGGCGGCAACCGCGCCCGTGAGCGGGCTCAGCCCGGCGGCCGCCACGGCGCCCGTGGACAATCTCGGCGCGATTTCGTGCCCGGCCGCCGGCTCATGCGTGGCCACTGCGAGCTACCACGACGCATCCGGCGATCAGTTCGGCCTGATCGAGACACTCTCCAACGGGACCTGGACGGCGGCAACCGCGCCCTTGAGCGGGTTCAGCCCGGCGGCGGGAACCGACCCCTCGGTGACCATGGGCGGTCAGTCGTGCCCCTCTGCCGGCTATTGCGTGGCCGTAGGCTCCTACATGGACACCTCCGGAAACCAGCAGGGCCTGATCGAGACACTCTCCAACGGGACCTGGACGGCTGCCGCCTTGCCCTTGAGCGCGCTTAACCCGGCGGCAGGAACCAACCCGTACGGTTTCCTGGCCGGCGTGTCCTGCACGCAGGCAGGGTGGTGCGTGGCCGTTGGTGACTACCAGGATACTTCCAGCGACCAGTACGGCGCTATCGTCGCTCAATCGTCCCCGGCCACGGCCAGCTGCACCTGGACCGATGGCGACCATGCCAGTAACGACAACTGGTCCGACGGGGCAAACTGGTCTGGCACCGGCTGCACAGCGGCCGGCGGCCCACCTGCCGGCTCAATGTTGATCTTCCCCACACCTATCCCGAACGGTGCCCAGCCCAACAACGACAATGCTCCCGGTACCGTCTTCGACAGCGTGACCCTCCAGGCCGGCTACGTAATTACCGGCAACCAGATCACCCTCGACCCCGCGTCCGGAATCGGCATCAACGTAAGCGGCTCGGCATACGCGACCATCGACACGCCGATCCTGCTCGGCGCCTCCCAGACCTTTTCCACCGCTGGAGTCCCGGTCAAGCTTCTCGGCGCGTTGAGCGACGGAGGGAACCAACGAAGCCTCACCCTCAGCGGGTACGCCTGGGACCTGAACGAGGCCGGCACCTACAGCGGTGGCACCACCGTCGCCGGGAACGCCTACGTCACACTCGCCAATCCGGCCGGATTCGGCACCGGCGCGGTAACGGTCACACCGGGATCGACCATCTTTGTGATTCCCGGCCTGACGGTGGCCAACGCCTTCAGCCTCAGCGGCAGCGGTATCGGCGGTTTCGACGGGGCCTTGGCGTCGGGCAACGGAACCGCGACTCTCTCCGGTCCGATCACACTGGCGGGAGACACAGTGGTGGAGGCCCAGTACTCCGGCAGCCTGGCGTTTACCGGGGTGATCAGCGGCGCCCACGCCCTGCAGATCGACATGCCGTCTGGAGGCCCCTGGGAGCCGGTGTACCTCTCCGGTGCCAACACCTATTCAGGCGGCACCACCGTCGCCGGAGGTACAGTCGAGGCCACGAACGGCGCAGCCTTCGGCACCGGGCCGGTGACCGTTACGAACGGCGCGAGCGCAATGCTCTCGGGCGGCATCGGGGTGGCCAACCCTCTCACACTCAATGGCTCAGGAGCAGCGGGAACCGGCGGTGCGCTGGTGGCAGCCTCGGGCGTAGACGCCTGGAACGGGCTGATCACGCTTGGCTCCGCGGCGTCCGTGGCCGAGGACACAGCCTCGACGATCCTGGAGTTGACCGGCGGTGTGGGCGGCACCGGCCCCCTAACCCTGACCGCACCCTCCGCTGGAGCGGGTGGCCTGATCGTGCTCCATGGCCCCGGCACGTACACCGGGGGTACGACCGTCACCAACTACGCCACGGCACGTCTCGCCAACCCCCAGGCCCTATCCGATGGTTTGGTCACGGTCGAGGCCGGGGGCGAGCTGCAAGCCGGGGGCATCACGACCCTCGCCAACCCCCTCCACCTGGCCGGCACCGGGGTGGGCGGCGCTGCCGCCGGAGGCGCGCTCGAATGGTCCGGCGCCGACCTGAGCCTCACGCAGCCGGTCAGTTTGGACGCCTCCGCAAGCGTGGCCGACCTGGCCAACGACGGCCACTCCCTCACACTGGCCGGGGGTCTTACAGGGACCGGCATCCTGTCCACTAGGGGTGTGGTAATCCTCCCCGGCGGGCAGAGTGCCACCAACACCGCGGGACTGGCGGCGCTCGGAGGGACCCTTCAGCTGGACGGTGCGGCCTCGGGCCAGGTGACCGCCGGTAGCGCGAATGTCGAAGGCTCCGGGAGTGCCGGCGGTATCACCATCGGATGCTCCGCAACGCTGAGCCCTGGTAACACCGGAGCCGGCACGTTGACCACCACCTCCGGGCTTGTCCTGGAATGCGCAGGCGGGTCCGTTGGCCTCGGCGTCACCATCGATGGCACCACTCCGGGCAGCTACTCACAGGTCTCGGTCACCTCGGGCACCGTAGCCCTGGGCGGGGCATCCCTGTCGCTGACTTTTGGGGGTGGGTTCGGTTCAGCCACCGGAGACGTGTATGACATCATCTCCAACCAGGGCGGCAGCGCACCCACGGGCCTTCTCTCATACGGCTCGAACCAGCTGTCCGAAGGGGCCACGTTCATCGCCGCGGGCAGAACCATGAGGATCAGCTACGCCGGAGGGACCAGTAACCACGACGTGACCCTCACCGACGTGACGGGGCTCCAGCCCTCTAGCCAAACAGCCACCTCCACTTCCCTGTCCGCGTCGGCAGACCCGACCCTCCAAGGCCGGTCCATCTCCTACACGGCCACGGTGTCACCCACTCCCGACGGGGGCACCGTCGCGTTCTCCGATAACGGATCGGCAATCCCGGGTTGCACTGCTCAGGCCGTCAGCGGCACGACCGGCCGGGCCGTCTGCACACTTACCTACACCTCGCCGGGAACCCACCTTGTCAGCGCGGCCTATTCGGGGGACGCCGCCTACGGCGCTTCCAGGTCTCAAACGCTGACCGAGACGGTTGACGCGATTTACCCGAAGGCGGGCTACTGGCTGGTCGGTGCCGACGGTGGGGTCTTCAGCTTCGGGGATGCCAACTACTACGGCTCCATGGCCCAGGCTGCCCTCAACAAGCCGGTGGTGGGCATGGCGGCCACTCCCGACGGGCACGGCTACTGGCTGGTCGCAGCCGACGGCGGGGTGTTCAGCTTCGGGGATGCCAACTACTACGGCTCCATGGCCCAGGTTGCCCTCAACAAGCCGGTGACCGGGGGCTGTGCCTAGCAGAGCGGAATCCACCCGGTCAGGCTGCTCCCATAGCCGGCCTGACCGGGGCCCGGGGCGGCGGAACTTCGCGCCCAAGTGGAACTTCCCGCGGCATCCAGAACGCCCGGGAGTGCCGCGAGACGTTCTTGGAGCACCACCGACATGGGCGCCCCATCCGGGTTCGGCCACCCCGGCGCCGCATTTTCCACAGCGCCGGAACCTCAACCGAGCCCCGTTGAAACCGCCATTGCGTCCCAGGCGCGATTCCGCGGGGTGCCGGCCACCCGGCCGAGTTGTTCATCCCCGATCGGCATCGATCAGACCCTTAACGGCAACCATGACGCCATTGAGCTGGTACGCCCGCACATCTGCGGCCAGGTTCGCTAAGGTCTCATACGTGGGTGACCAGCCAATCGAAAGCTACGGAATCATCGGCGACCTGCACACCGCCGCCCTGGTGAGCAAGGAGGGATCCATCGACTGGCTCTGCCTCCCGCGCTTCGACTCGGGCGCCTGCTTCGCCTCGCTTGTCGGCCATCAGGACAACGGCCATTGGCAGATCCGCCCGGCCGGGCAGATACTCGATGGGCACCACGCCTACCTGGATCGCAGCCTGGTCCTGGCGACCTACTTCGAGACCGCCACCGGCGTCGTGCGGGTCATCGACTTCATGCCTCCCCGCAACTCCCACCCCACCATCCATCGCATCATCGAAGGCGTGCAGGGGCAGGTCGAGATGGAGATGGTGATCAAGGTGCGCTTCGACTACGGCAAGAGCGTTCCATGGGTGCGCCGGGAAGGCGAGCATCTCTACATGGTGCTCGGCCCCAACGCCCTTCTCATCGGATCGACGATGAAGCTCTCGGGCAAGGATTTCAGCACCCGGGCCGCCTTCACGGTGAGCGAGGGCCAGCGCCACTCGGTCAGCATGGTCTTTTACGACTCCACCTCTCCGGTGCCACATATGCATGACCCTTCCGAGGCGCTGGAGGCCTCCCTCAACTTTTGGCACGGATACATGCGCCGCTGCAACGAACACTGCGGCGAGTACCAGGAGCTGGTGGAGCGCTCGATCATCACCTTGAAGGCGCTCACCTACGGCCCCAGCGGCGGCATCGTCGCCGCCCCCACCACCTCGCTGCCCGAGGAGGTGGGAGGGGTGCGCAACTGGGACTACCGCTACTGCTGGCTCAGGGACGCCGCCTTCACGCTTGACGCCCTGCTGGTCGACGGCTTCGAGCGAGAGGCGGCCGCTTGGATAAAGTGGCTGATCCGGGCCGCGGCGGGCGATCCCACCCAGCTTCAGATCATGTACGGGATAGGCGGCGAGCGGCTGATCCCCGAATATAGCCTCAAATGGCTCCCCGGTTATCTGGGCTCGTCCCCGGTCCGGGTCGGCAACGCCGCTTCCGAGCAGTTCCAGCTCGACGTGTACGGTGAGCTGCTTGACTCGTTCTACCGCTTCCAGTGCTCCGGCATCGAGCCGCTCGAGGACTTCTGGCCCCTTCTGACCGCAGTGGTCGAGTACGTGGAAGGGCATTGGAACGAGCCCGACGAGGGGATCTGGGAGGTGCGGGGGCCGAGGCGCCACTTCACCTACTCCAAGGTGATGGCCTGGGTCGTTTTCGACCGGGCCGTGAAGCTGATCGAGGAGTACGGCGCCCGGGGGCCCCTCGAGCGCTGGACCAAAGTCCGGGATGAGATCCGCGAATCGGTTCTCTCGCACGGCTTTCACGAGGATGCCGGCACCTTCGTGCAGGACTACGACTCGGACAGGCTGGACGCTTCCCTGCTGCGGCTCCCCCTGGTGGGATTCGTCGACGCCGACGACCCGCGCATGGTGGCAACCGTGGAGGCCATCGACCAGCGCCTCTCCTCGGGTGGGCTGATCAAGCGCTACGAGACCGGCGAAGCCGATACAGACGGCCTCCCGGGGCGCGAGGGGGTATTTCTCGCCTGTAGCTTCTGGCTGGTGGACAACCTGGTTCTCCAGGGGCGATTCCACGAAGCCAAGTCGCGCTTCGACGAGCTTTTGACCCTGGGCAACGAGCTCGGGCTCTTCTCCGAGGAGTACGACCCGGTAACCCACAGAATGCTCGGCAACTTTCCCCAGGCCTTGACTCACGTGGGCTTGATCAACACCGCGCGATACCTGGTCGAGAATGCGCCACCCGGCTACTTTCCCGAAGCGCGCCCGCCGGTGCGGCGCACGGCCGGCAAGCCCCGAACCACCCGGGCAACCCGAGCCTGAGAGCCGGCGTAAAAATATCTGGCAGTTCCGCCAGCACTTCAAGTTCGTCCCGGCACTTACCGAAACATACTTCAAGGCCTGCGCCCTGCTCCGCGAGCGCATTTCCGATGGCCCGGAGGCAGAGTTGAACGGCGCAAGCGCGGAGAGAGTGGACGGGGGCGCCAAGCAGGCTCTTGCGCGCCTGCGCGGGGTGCTGGGCGTGGCCCGCTCCGTCTCCGACAGCCACGACGAGGGCGAGCTTCTCGACCTGGTGGCCACAAGCGTATGTGAGCACCTGGGCTTCGGCCGCTGCATCATCTACATCCTCGAGCCGGACTCGAACTTCAGGGCGCGCAGCTCCGCCAGCCTCGCCGGTGCCGCAGCCGTGGGCCTGCCCGAGGGATACGCGATCCCCTTTTCCGCCTATAAGCGCGTCGAAGAGGCCGGCGACCGCATCGGCGAGGTGGTCTACCTCGACGGCCGCAGCCCCAGGCTGGCCGACCCGGATGTCGCCCCCTATTTCATCTCCACGCCCGCCCGCGCCGAGGGTTCCGGTGCCTGGCATCCGGCCTCGCTCCTCTTCGTCCCTCTCACCGGCGACGGCGGCAGGGTCATCGGACTGCTGAATCCGGACGATCCCCTTGACGGCGCCTTGCCCGACCCGGACTCCGCGCTGGTGCTGGAGAGCTTTGCGAGCCTGAGCTCGGTGGCGCTCAAGCTGGTGCGGGCCAACCGTGAGGCCGCCGCGCGTATGCGCATCCTGGAGGCCCAGCGGCAGCAGGTGGCCCGCCTCTTCGAGGCCAGCACCACCTTGCAGCGAGAGATCCAGCTCGACGCGATGCTCTCCGAGATGGTTCGCACCATGGCCGAGGCGGGCGGATTTGCGAGAGTGGGGCTGATGCTGCTGGATCCGGGCTCCACCCGCCTCAGGCTGCGCGCCACCTACGGCATCTCCCCGGAGCAGGTGCAGCACCTCCTCGACCATGAGCTCGACCTGGATGATTTCGCGCCGATGATGCGTCCGGAGGCCCGGGTGGGCCGCTCGTACCTCATCGACCACACCCGCTTCCCGATCCCCGCAGAGCTTGTCGCCGCGCTCAGCATCCCCGAAGCCCGCCCGGACTGGAGGCCGGGCATGTGGCACCCTCTCGACTCGCTCACCATCCCCCTCCACGACGACGAGGGCAGCCTCCTCGGGCTGATCTCCATCGACGAGCCCGTCAACGGCATCTTTCCCGAGCCGTATCACATACAGGCCCTGGAGTACTTCGCCGACCAGTGCGCAAACGCGGTCGCACAGGTGACCCGCTTCCGCCGGCTGGAGAGCCTGGCGCACACTGACGCCCTCACCCGCCTTCCCAACCGCAGCACCTTCATCGCGCGCATGGTCAGGAGCCTGGCCGAGTGCGAGGCGCGCAACCTGCCCGCCGCGCTGCTATTCGTTGACCTCGACCACTTCAAGCAAGTCAACGACTCCTACGGCCACCTGAACGGGGACCTGGTCCTTCGGGCAGTGGCGCGACGCCTCCGCTCGAGCTTGCGCAAGGGGGACCTGATCGGACGCTACGGCGGCGAGGAGTTCGTGATCCTGCTGCCCGAGACCCAGCTGCCGGGGGCGCTCGCGACCGCGGAAAAGCTCCGCAAGCGCATCGAGGGCCACACCACCAGGCTGGCCAAGGACGGGCATTTGCGGGCCACCATCTCCATCGGCGTGGCAACCACCGCAGATCTGGATGTCTCGCTCTCGACCGACCCCAACGAGGCCGCCAAGCGCCTGATGGCGCTGGCCGACTCCGCCCTTTACCAGGCCAAGGCAGCCGGGCGCAACCGGGTCAGCCATGACTTCAGCCTGCAGGGGCGGCACCAGGATCGCATCTGCTCGGCGAGCATCGACAGTGCCGCCAGAGAGATGCTCGCCTGAAGGTCACAGGAGCCAGGTCCTCCGCTCACCGCCAGGCGTGGCGGAGATGAACCACTCGGTGGAGAAGGCGGCGGCAAAGGCGTCCTCGGGAAACCGCAGGGCGAACCCCGTGCTTCCGATCTGGCTGGCATGCGCCTTCAGCGACTCCAGCTTTCTGGACAAGTACGGGCTCACGTCCACTTCGGTGTCTATCTCCGCGGCGGGCGTGCCGAAGGGGTTCGCCTCGAACTCGGCCCGCATGTCAGCCGGCACCATCTCGGGATACTCCTTGGCTGCCGCCTCCATGAGGCCAAGCATGTGGTCGCGGTTCATGGTGGCCTGGAAGATCTCGCCGACTCCGGCCATGTGCGCTGCGGCTATACCCACCCGGTGCACCATCATGTGGTCCGGATGACCGTAACCGCCATTTGCGTCATACACCGTAATCACGTCTGCGCTCTCCTCCCCCAGGATGGTGGCAAGCCTGCGGGCGGCCTCGGTGACGTCGGCGCGGGCAAAGCAGCGAGGATCCTGGTTCGATTCGGTGCCCGCCATTCCCGAGTCGCGGTAGGCGAGATGAACCACGCGCGAAACGCCGAGGATCTCGGCCGAGCGGGCAAGCTCTTCGCGCCTGGCCACGGCCAGCTCCTCCGGTCCGGATACGAACCCGTCGGGGTACTCGCCCATTTCACCGCCGGTGGCCACCACCAGCACGACCCTGTGCCCCTCGGCCGCCGCACGGGCGATGGTGCCACCGGTGACCATGCACTCGTCGTCGGGGTGGGCGTGAAAAGTGACAAGTGTGGACACAGAATCCTCCTGGTCGGAAACCTCGAACAGAGGCGGCAACAGGTCGTTCACCCGCCCCACTCATTCAAAGGCTATTAGAATGCGACGAGTACGCAGGTGATTATGGCCCGCGTTTCGCCCGGGGGAATCGGGCCGACCGCCGATTTGCGTAATCGGGACGGGGGGAATCTGGCAATGTCAGCCGTGCAAAACGAGGTCACCGATCATGTACGCATGGAGATGGAAGAACTCGTCTCCAACATGTGCATGGCTCTGAACGACCCGAAGCGGCTAATGGTTATCTGGGCGCTCTCCAACGGCCCCATGAGCGTGGGCGAGATCTCCGCCGCGCTGGGACTCCCCCAGGCCAACGTGAGCCAGCATCTGGCCATCTTGCGCACCCGGGGCCTGGTCGACAACGAGCGCCGGGGCAACAGCATCTTCTATACGCTGCGCTACCCGCGTCTGGTGGATGCGGTCGACCTCTTGCGCGGCGTCCTCAGGGAAGAGATAGCCAGGCGCACCGGCCTTCTGGGCGAGGACTGACGCACCGCCGGCGCTTCGTCACCCCATAATCCGCCGAAGCGCACTCCCCTACGTTCAACCCGCGGTGGCCAGCGCCGTCAATTGCCCCCATGGCGAGGTGCCGAGCCGCCCTGCGACGCCGATTTCGACGTCCCCCCGCGCGACCCCGGTTGTGGCATTGACAGGGAAGAGGCTCCAGGCTCCCGCCCCGGAAGGCAAGTGCGCCCCCGGCGCCGTGCTAAAGGTGAAAGTTCCCGGCGGCCCATCCTGCAACACCAGCCAGACGTAGGCGCCGGACGGACACCCGCGAAACGCGCATTGGGTGAGTTCGCCCTTGGACACCACCGCGAGCTGTGCCAACGAAACCAGCTTTGCCCCGGTCGTAACCCCTGGCCTGGCGCTCGAATACCTGGCCAGAATGGCCGAAGCCGGAATGACCCCGGGTGGGAGCGCGACAGGCTGGGCCGGGAGCTTCCCGGTCTTGACGACGGCCACCGTCGATCCGCGCAGGGCCGCGCCAATAGGCGCAGCAGGCCCAGGGGCCGAACCGGCCAGGCCGGCTGCAGCGCAGCCGATCGCCACCATCCCGCTCACCAGCGCCAAGCCTGCGCCGGCTCTCATGGCGCGCCTCATGGGCATCTACGGTACCACCCGTGACCGGAGATAATCCGTCGCCTCACATGAAGGTCTGGCCAACGGCGCGCCGGCGCCGGCGCCACCGGCAGTTCCCGGCGACAAGCCTCCGAAGTGCGCCCGTGTTACGCTACGGGTCCGAACAACCCGGCCATCGACGCAGGACGCGGTCAATTGGTCGTGACTCGGCGCCAGGCCGCGCAGGTGCGCACGCAATCCGGTGCAAGACGGAAAGGGGTGACCGGATGAACGAAGCAGGAGTGCCGAGCCAACGGCCGCCGCAATCGTCCGACAAGGCAGTCGTTGCCGCCCGCGCCTCCGGGGCATTGAGCCTGGTCGCCGTCCTCGGCCTCCTGGCATGGCTCATCGCGTACCCATCTGCAACCCGGCCTACCGCAACCACATCGCCCACCACGCCGCCGGCCACCTCTGCACCTTCGACCACCTCTTCCAGCCAGGCCCTTGCGCCCGGAAGCCTTCCGAGCCTCGTCTTCGGGGGTCCGGGGGTCATGCTGGCGGCCGTCATCCCCGGCGGGTACACGAACGAAGGGACCAAGCCCTCCCGACTGTTCCTCACCACCGACGGCACCACCTGGACCAACGTGACTCCGCCGCAATCGGCGGTGAACGGAACCTACCCCGTCTTCGAGCACGCCTCCTTTATCAACGCCTCGACCGGCTGGGTGACCGCATGGAACCTCGCCAACGACGCGGTCACGATCTACAAGACCTCGGATCAGGGCAAGACCTGGACCGCGATCGCCGCCGGTAGCCACAGCCAGGCCGCGGGAGCCACGGAGTTGATCGACCTGGTGAGCCCGACCACCGCCTACTTGGAACACTTGGAGCCGACCGGGCCCGGCGAGAGCCTCTCCGTAACCACCGATGGCGGCGCCACCTGGCACACCGTCTACCGTGGCCCAGCACCCGCCCCGGCCGGGCAGCAGCCCTCGGGACCGTTCATGCTCCAGATGAACTTCGCCAATGCGGCCACCGGCTTTGCGGCCGGCGGGATCCCATCGATCGAGCCCTTTGCCGGCGGAGCGGCTTTCTACCGGACGGCAGACGGAGGATCGACCTGGACGCGGGAGTCGCCGCCTCTTCCCGAGCCGGCCGCGCAATGTCCTGCGACTTTGACCGGGCAGTCCGCCGGGGGATGCGCCTACTCCCTTCCACTTTTCAAGAACCCTTCACAGGGAGTGCTGGCCGCCACGGTGGCGAAGTCCGGCCGGGCCGCCATTGCCTTCGACACGACCGGAAACGGAGGCTCCAGCTGGACGGAGGCGGCCAGCGTATCGGTGGCGGTGCCCGCTGGCGGTACCGCGAAACCGCCAGCGGGCACCGGGCTCGTGAACTTCCCCCTCGTCTCTATGCCGGCTAGCGCCACTTGGTGGGTGCTCGGCTGGGACTCCTCTTCGCTCATCAGCCGCGTGAGCCAGAACGCCGGCTCATCATGGAGCCGCGATACGGCCTCCATGCCGGTCACCGGGACGCCGATGGGCTTAGCCGCCCTCGACGCCACCCACGCCGTGGTGATGATTGCCACGCCCACCTCCACACAGCCGATCGTCACCTTGCTCGGCACCTCGGACGGCGGCCGGACCTGGCGGCAACTGCAATTGCCGGCCTGAAGCGCTCCTAGAGCTCCTGAGGTGCCGTGGTCTTTAGGTTTGAGGCAAGTTTCACGTGGCGAGTGCTAACCGGCCGCGGGCGATGTAGCCGGTGCAGGTCTTGTCGATGGTAGCGAGAGCGGCGCGCAGGGGCGCTGGAGCGGGTGGTTGATCGGCACTGAGGAGGGGGTGGAGGAGCCGGTGGTCAAGCTTGGTGTAGAAGATGGTGGTTTTCAGGCCGTCGGGGATGAGGGTGTAGGTGTTGGTGTGAGGGACCCGCAGGACGAGGCCTTTTAGGCGGAGTCGTCGCAGATCGTATGTCATCTGCGCTTGGTTGTAGGGGGCACCGAGTGTCCCTAATCAGAAGATCGCTCAGTAACAAGCGGCTCCAGGTATCTGGCCATGGAGGCGAAGATCTCCTCCGCCGTCTTGGTCTGCGCGTTTGGTGATCGCTTGCCGAGTCAACACTGCTCAGTTGTTCACAATCGCGCGAAGTTCGTTCACGCTGCGGTTCCACGCCACGCGATACCTTTCGTCCGTCCAGACGATGTCGCTGTCTCGCGGGTCGAGGCGGATGACGGGTTGCCGTTTGCCGACTTGTGGATTCAGTGCCAACGGGAGATCGAGTGCAGTTGCCTGGGATGCCAAACGGCGTTCCGCGGCGAGGCCCCGGGCGCCGAACGCCTTCGACAGGCGCCTGATGCGCGCAGGATCGGCCTCGAGCGCTCCGGTCGCGAGAGCTTCGGTGAGTCGCTCAACGCTCCCGACCAGGTCGAGGCGCATGGCCGACTCGAACAGCGCCCTTTCCAGGGATGAGCGCCACGTCTTGCCAAGCTGCTCTGCTTCTAGGTGTATGGTCTTGGGCTGCTCGATGATGGCACGCAGCGGTCTGCGGCTCACGGCTGTGAAGCGGACCTGCCTCGTGAACGCTACGTAGACGATTCGGACCGGGTGGCTGAGCAGTCCCAGCTCGCTGAGTGCACTGGCGTAGGCGATCCGGTGGGGGTAGCCGTCGAAGGCAGTCCCCACAGCCAGGCCGAGGTCCTCGGTGGCAGCCGAGGTGCCCAGCGAGCCCAAGGGGCGGATGGCGTAGTGTCCGCGGACGAGCTTTTCCACCAGGCCGTTCTCGCTCAGCCGACGCAGTGTGTTCGCGGTCGCGCTGGCGGAGGTGCCGAGCGCCTGGCGGGCGTCGTCGAATGTGAACTCGTTCTGGCCCCGTGCCACGAAAGTGTCCAGGAGATCAAGTTGGCTCATAGTCTTTACAGCCATGGAAGTCAGTATAGCGGACACTCACTCAAGTCGTGAACAGACGCTATGTTAGCTAGTAGGTACAAAACTCATTGACCACATGAACAAGCGCTACTGTAACTTGCAGTGGCGGAAGTCGAGATCCTGCGGCGGAGAGTCTGGCGGGAGCAGCCAGTCCAAGAATGCTGGCGGGGATCTTGGAGAGCACTCCAGCGATGTGTGTCAAGAACGCGGCGGGACAGCGTCCGGCGACGGCCGAACTCACAGTGGCAGGGCTCCGGAGCCGCCGGCCCTGCCAACGGTGGCTTGGATCAACCGACCCAAGGAGGTCACCACTACGACACCGTGATTATTCAAACTTTCTGTCTCTCAAAGGTTGACGGGCGCCGCTTGAAGTGGACCAAGACCGCCCACGAGATCTTCGCCTCAATGGCCAGCCACCTGGAGCCGATTGTTGCTGAGTGGACTTCTGACTAGGGACACTAGGCCCGCGGCAGAACCCAGATACGGCCGGCCTGCTCGTAGGCGGGATGGCAGGGGGCATCGAAGTCACTGGGGCCCCGCACCCGCTCACCGGTAAGAAGGTCGAAGCGGCTGCCATGGGCCGGGCACGTGACGACACCCTCCTCGACTTCCCCCCGCCCGAGGCTCACCCCCTTGTGGGGGCAGGTGCCCAGGCAGACCAGCCGCCCTTTTTCGCGGAAGAGCGACACCTGCCCGAGCCCGGGGACATCGACGTCCATCAGGTAGCCGATCCTCCCCGCCACGTCT
>JAKAOC010000453.1 GCA_021823385.1 Actinomycetes bacterium | reverse complement strand
CTTCGGTGGCCCCCTGCTCGAGCTCCAGGGCGAGTTCCACCACTGCGAGCGGTGTTGTCAGGCCGGGCTTGGCTCTGTTCACCGCTGCTAGCAGCGCGGGATCGGGACTGGTCTGCGGGCTTCCTCCGAGCTGGGAGATCAGGCTGTTGAAGGTGGCCAGGTGCTGCTGATGCTGGGCCATGGTGGTCCGGGCGAAGGCGGCGACCACCGGGTTCGCGGAGGCTCCCCCGATGAAGGGCAGATCCAGGGCGATCCCGTAGGTGGCCACCGCCAGGACTTCGATCGAGGCTGCGTTGCGCAGGATCTTCACGTCGGCGGATTGCGATGCACCGGCCGGCGCGGCTGCGGCCAGCATTGCCGCGCCAAACCCGAGTGCGCCAAGCGCTCCGATGAAAAATGCCTGTGGCGGCCGCAGGCGCCAGCCGTCACTCGTGATCTCCTGGGCCTCCCCGAGGGGGCGGTGGCCAAGCTCCACCACTTCGGCACCCACCTCTCTCATTTGCTTCATGGTGTCCAAGTGTGTGTCCTGTGACTCTTCGATGAGTTCCTGGAACACCTGCTCGTCAAAGTCCATGTGGACCTCCTTCGCTGGTGGCATTGGCGCTTCCTCCCCGCGGACGCGCCCGAATTGTTGGTTCGCCATTCATTCGACGCCCGGTGCCAAGCCGGATTGCGCGGATTGGAATTTCGTGCCCAACGCGCGTCACTGAGATCCCTTGTGTCCGAGAAACCCTGGTGGAGATGGCATTCTTCCGGAAAGGGGATTACCAGGCGGATCGGGCATGTTGCATGCGGCAATGAGCGGCTCAGAAATAGCGGCACCCTTGGGCGAAGACGGCACGCTTCCCCTTTGTGATTTTGATCTTGTAGGGCGGGTGGCCGCGGGCAGCCAGGAGGCGCTCGTCGAGGCCTATCGGCGCCACGCCGCCTACGTCCACGGTGTCGCGGTCCGAGTGGCGGGGCCCGGGGTTCTCGCGGAAGAGGTGACCCAGGACGTCTTCCTGGCCCTTTGGAGGCAGCCCGAGCGCTTCGACCCCTCGCGCTCATCACTGCGGGGCTACCTGGCCATGATGGCGAGCCGCAGGGCCATCGACCGCCTGCGCTCCGAAGCGGCCCGTCGGCGCCGGGAGGAAACGGTGGCCGACGGAGAGCCGTCCGTGCGCAGCCCGGTGCTCGAGAGCGAGCTGGTGGCCACCTCGCTGGATCTCCGAGAGGCGCTTGCCGCCCTAAGCGACGAGGAGCGCGAGGCGATCGAGCTCGCCTATTTCGGCGGGCACACCTATCGGGAGGTGGCGCTCCTGCTGGACCAGCCCGAAGGCACGGTGAAGAGCCGGATAAGATCGGGCTTGAGCCGAATTCGTCAAGGCATCGGCTCGCAGGTGGGTGAGGTGAGATGAACGTCCTCGATGGCCATGCCCGCTTGAGTGAACTAGTGCCCCTTTATGCCGTGGGGGCTCTGGAGGGCGAGGAGCTGGGGGCGCTGGAGGAGCACCTCGATGCGTGCCCACTTTGCAGAGCCGAGCTGAGGGATCTCTCCGAAGCCCTGCCCGGCGCCTTGGCCGAGCCCGTTGAGCCGCCCCCCGGCGTTCTGGCGAACATCCTCACCGAGACGGCTGGAGCCCCAAGCGGTGGGCAGACCCAAGGTGCGCCCTCGATAACGCGGCTTCGCCCTCGCCGACGAGCCATGGGTCTCGCCGCGGCCCTCGTCGCGCTGGTGCTCGGTGTGGGCTCGCTGGCGTTCTGGCTGGGCAGGTCCTCAGCGCCAAGGACGTTGTCGGCATCGAGTGGCAAGGCCGTCTCCATCCGTCTAACCGGAGGCGCCGGAAGCTACCTGCGCCTCGACTTGGTGGGCTCATCGGCGGTCGTGGCCTCGACCGACCTTCCGCGCCTCGCCACAGGGCGGACCTATCAGGTTTGGGGCCTGCTGGCGGGGAATGGGAAAGGAACGCCGGTCTCGCTCGGACTGGCGGGGCCGGAACCTCTCGGCGCAAGGCTGACGCTGCCGGACCTCGGCGCCTACACGGCCATTGCGGTTACCGCCGAACCGTCAGGGGGCACCACGAACCCGACTTCGGCCCCCTTGGTGATAGGCGCCGTAAAGGGCGCCTGAGACGACTCAGGACGCGATATCCCTCAGGAAGGGATTAGTGGCGCGTTCCTGGCCGATGGTCGTGGTTCCGCCGTGTCCGGGCAACACCACGGTGACATCGGACATCGGAAGTATCTTCGCCTCCATCGAGTGCATCAGCGCTTCCATGGAACCCCCCGGCAGATCGGTCCGGCCGATCGAGCCCGCGAAGAGGTGGTCGCCGCTGAAGAGCAGAGGGGGGAGATCTCCAACCTCGGCTAAGAAGCAGGTCGAGCCTTGGGTGTGCCCCGGGGTGTGGATTGCGCGGAAGCGCAAGCCCGCGCCCGAGATGATCTGACCGTCGGAGATGTCCTCCACGATCTCGGGCTCGCGGGTGCTAAGTCCCGCCTCGACTAGGGCCTGGCCGAGCATTCCCGAGTTCCCGACCGGATCCCGCATCATGTGCCTGTCAGCTGGATGCAGGTGCACCGGCACCACCTGGCGGCCGTGGGCATCCAGGTTCTCGTTCCTCTCCACCAGCGCCGGGATGCCGCCGATGTGGTCGATGTGGCCATGGGTGGCGATGATCGCCACTACCCGCAGCGAGCGCTCTTTGAGTAAAGCCGCCACCTTCTCGGGCTCGGGCGGGACGTCAATCAGGACGCATTCGCTCGAGGAGGAAGCTGAGCGGACCACCCAGCAGTTGGTGTCCGCCAGCCAAAGCGGCATGCCGAAGACCAGATCGGTCACCCCAACCCCCGTAATCGCCTCGCTTGTATGCACTTGGTAAGCTCAAAGGTTACTTCGGGAGTCCTGATGGTGCCCCC
>JAKAOC010000452.1 GCA_021823385.1 Actinomycetes bacterium | reverse complement strand
CTTTACACCGCCGAAGGGAGCGGCGGGGTCCGACACCAAACCGCGATTGAGTCCAACCATCCCGGATTCCAGAGCTTCGGATACTCGCATGCCGCGTCGCATGTCGCCGGTGTAGACGTAGGAAACCAGACCAAACTCGGTGTCGTTTGCCATGGCAATCGCCTCCTCGTCGGAGTCGAACACCACTATCGGAGCCACCGGGCCAAAGATCTCCTCCTTGAGGATGCCTGCGTCAGCGGGCACGTCGGTCAGCACGGTTGGCTCGTAGAAGTATCCGGCCCCTCCGATCTGGCGCGCACCCAGCGAAACCTTGGAACCGGCATCCAAGGCGCCCTGGATGAGCTCCTCCACCTTGATGCGCGCGTTCAGGTTTATGAGCGGTCCAACTTCGGTGCCCTCCGCCAGGCCCGGACCGACACGCAGGGCGCCCATCGCCGCCGAGAGGCGCCGGGTAAATTCGTCGGCAACCTTGCGGTGCACATAGAAGCGATTGGCCGCAGTGCATGCCTCGCCCGCGTTGCGCATCTTGGCGATCATTGCCCCCCTGATGGCCTCCTCCATGTCGGCGTCGTCGAAAACCAGGAAGGGCGCGTTGCCGCCGAGCTCCATGGAGGAGTTGATCACCGACTCCGCAGCCAGGTGAAGAAGGCCCCGTCCTACCTCGGTGGAGCCGGTAAAGGAAAGCTTGCGCACCCTGGGATCGGCCAGCATCGCCGCCACCACATCCCCGGAACGCCGTGAGGGAATCACGTTCACCACACCTGCCGGCGCGCCGGCCTCCTCAAGGATGGAAGCCATTAGAAGCGCCGTGAGCGGAGTATCGGACGCCGGCTTGAGGATGACCGTGCAGCCCGCCGCCAGGGCCGGGCCTATCTTGCGGGTGGCCATGGCGGCCGGGAAGTTCCATGGGGTCACCAGTACCGAGACACCGATCGGGCGCCTGAGAACGAGGATATTGTTACCGCCATTTGGGGCGGTCACGATCTCCCCGCTCATTCGCACGGCCTCCTCCGAGTACCAGCGGAAGAATTCGGCCGCGTAGGCCGTCTCGCCTCGGGCGTCCGAAAGCGCTTTACCGTTCTCGAGCACCATCAGGCGCGAGATCTCCTCAGCGCGATCGCGCATTATCTCGAAGGCACGGCGCAGCACCTCTGCGCGCTGCCTCGGCGGGGTGGCGGCCCACGCAGGCAGTGCGGCGTAAGCGGTGTCCACCGCCGCCTTGCCGTCGGCCACCGTGGCATTCGAAACCTCGGCGATCGCGCCTCCAGTTGCGGGGTCTATGACCTCGAACCTTCCGCCTTCGGCGCTCGGGGTGAAGCCGCCGCCGATATAGAGGTCCAGGCCCAGATCCTTGGGCAGTTCGGTTGGAGTCATTCAGCCCATCCGTTTCCGTATCGTCTCGACGATCGCATCGACCGAAGGGATCGTCTTGTCCTCGAGTTCGCCCGCCGCCGGCAAGGGGATGTATGGCGTGGTGATGCGCACAAGCGGACCGTCCAGGTCGTAAAATATCTCGTCGGCGACTATGGATGCGATCTCGGCCCCCCAACCTAGCACTCGCGGATTCTCCTCGACAGTGAAGAGCCGTCCCGTGGCCGATACCGTATCCAGCACACATGCGGCATCGAGCGGAATGAGCGTTCTCAGATCCACGACCGTGCATGAGATGCCCTCCGCCCGCTGGAGGCGGTCGGCCGCCTCCAGGGCGCGCGGCACCATGGTGCCGATGGTGACGATCGTGGCGTCGCCTCCCTGCCTGCGCACGGCGGCCCTGCCGAGTGGCTCGACTATCTCGCCATCCTCAACCTCGCCCTTGGCCGCATACAGCGCCTTCTGCTCGAGGAAGATCACCGGATCGTCGTCCCTGACCGACGAAGCGAAGAGCCCGATCAGGTCGCGCGGCGTCGAGGGCATGGCCACCTTGATGCCTGGAACGGCCATCGCCCAGTTCTCGATCGATTGGGAATGCTGCGCTCCGAAACGCAGCCCTCCCCCATTGCCGGTTTTCATGACCAGCGGCAGGGACACCTGCCCGTTGGTCATGTAGCGGGTCTTGGCCATCTGGTTGACCACCAGGTCCCAGCAGACTGCGAAGAAGTCACTGTACATGATCTCGGCAATCGGGCGCAGCCCGGTCATCGAGGCACCCATGATCGCACCGAGAATCGCCTGCTCACTGATAGGGGTGTCGATGACCCGTTCCGGGCCGAACTCCTCCAACAACCCGACGGTGGACTTGAAGACGCCTCCGGCGGCGGCCACGTCCTCGCCCATGAAAACGACGTTTTGGTCACGGCGCATCTCCTGCGCGATGGCCCGGCCAACCGCCTCTCTCAAGGTCAGTTCCGCCATGTCGAACTCCCGTCGCTCCAAAGATCCTTCATGATCAGGTCCTCGCCCGGTGGCGGGGAGGCCTTTGCCACTTCAGTGGCTACGTCGACCGCATTGGCTACGTCCCGGTCGATCCTCTCGAGCACCACGGCGTCCACTCCCTGGGAGAGCAGTCGGGCCCGGTAGACCTCGATGGGATCCCGCGTCATCCAATCCGCCACCTCGTCGTCCGGCCGGTACTTGCCCGGGTCGGCCCGGGAATGCCCGGCGTGCCGATAGGTCATGGCCTCCACCAAGGACGGTCCTTCTCCGGAGCGGGCGCGCTCGAGCGTACGGGTAGCGGTCTCGTACATCACGTCGGCATCGTTGCCGTCCACAAGGATGCGCTCGAGGCCGTAAGCGCCGGCGCGGTCGGCGGCGGGATGTTCTACCGCGGTCACCGCCGAGATGGGGGTGTACTCCATGTAGAGATTGTTCTCGCAGACGAAGACCACGGGCAGCTTCCAGACCGCCGCGAAGTTGAGCGCCTCATGGAAGGCGCCGATGTTGGTGGTTCCGTCCCCGAA
>JAKAOC010000451.1 GCA_021823385.1 Actinomycetes bacterium | reverse complement strand
CGAGGTGGTTTCCAACTCGCTCGGCAACAATATGACGGCGGGAATCGCCGAGGCTCTGACCCACCGGGGCGGCGCCACCCATGCCGCCATCGAGGTGGACGAAGCCCACCTGCCCTCGGTGATGGAGGCAACCCGACCGGTGGGTGTGGTGCTGATGAACCTCTCCCGCGATCAGCTCGACCGGGTCTCGGAGGTGCGCCGCATCGCCGATCGCTGGCGGGAGGCGATCGCGGCCCACCCCGAATGCACGGTGGTGGCCAACGTCTCCGATCCCATGATCGCCTACGCGGTCGAAGCCGCGCCCAAGCTGGTGGCGGTGGAGCTCCCGGCCGGATGGCGGCTGGATGCAACCGTCTGCCCGCGCTGTGACACGCCGCTCGCCTTCACCGGCGAATCCTATTCCTGCCCGGGCTGCGGATTTTCGCAGCCCGAGGCGCAATGGAGATTGCGGGGAGCCACACTGGAGGGGCCCGAAGGCCTTACCGTGCCTCTTGCCACCGCCCTGCCCGGCGCGTTCAATCTCTCCAATGCCGCGATGGCGGTCGCCTTGGCCGGCTCGCTCGGCCTGGACGTTCGCGCCGCCGGGGAGGCGATAGCCGAAATTGCCGAGGTGAAGGGCCGCTTCGCCCGGCGCCGGGTGGCAGGGCGGGTGGTGACGCTCCTGATGGCGAAGAACCCGGCGGGCTGGCAGGCGACCGTCGCCATGCTGGCCGGGGACCAAAGGCCGGTGGTGCTCGCCATCAATGCGGAGATTGCCGACGGCCGGGACACTTCCTGGCTCTACGACGTCGATTTCACCCCGCTCGCTTCCCGCCAGGTCTTTGCCTGCGGGCGGAGGAGGCACGATTTGTCCACCCGCCTCGGTTACGACGGGGTGAAGCACGTCTGCCTGGAGAGCGAGCTCGAGGCCATCTCCTCATGCGGCGCCTCGGAGGCGGTCTATGTGGGCAACTACACCGCATTCCAGGCAATGCGCAAACGGATCGGCAGGCAAGGTTGATGGTGACGGGGACCAAGGAGAGGATCCGGGTGGCGCTGGTATATCCGGATCTGCTCGGGACCTACGGCGATTCCGGCAACGCCCAGGTTCTGGCGGTGCGCGCCCGCATGCACGGCCTTCAGGCCGACCTGATCGCCGTCGGCTCCGATGATCGGATCCCCGACGACGCCGACGTCTATGTGATCGGGGGTGGCGAGGACGGCCCCCAGCAGGCCGCTGTCGCCGCCGCCAAGCGCGACGGCGCCTTGGAGCGGGCTCTGGAAGGCGGCGCACAGCTGGTTGCGATCTGCGCCGGCATGCAGATACTGGGGCAGGCCTTCTCGACCGCGGACGCTCCCATCGTGGAGGGCCTGGGGCTTCTGCCGCTCGTCACCCGGCGAACCACACTCCCTCGAGCTGTGGGGGAGCTGCTGGTGAAGTCCGGCCCCTCTACCGGGGCTGGGCTGGTGACCGGATACGAGAATCATGGCGGGCAGACCGAGCTGCTTGAAGGCGACCCGTTGGGCACGGTCCTGGCCGGAGTCGGCAACCGTTATGAGGAGCGCGTGGACGGATACCTCGCCGACCGGGTGCTGGCCAGCTACTGCCACGGCCCTCTTCTGGCCCGCAATCCCGCCTTGGCCGACCTGGTGCTGGGGCGCATTCCGGAGGTGCGGCTTGCGCCGCTGGCCTTCGAGCCCTGGACCGCCTCGATAGAGGAGATGCGCTCCGAGCGCATAGCAGCAGCCCGCGTCGCCCGGCGGCGGCAGGAGGCGAAGGAAGCCGCCTCGGGGGCAATGGAGGCGGCGCGTCATTGGGCGGGCGCCATCCGCTCTTCGGCGCGCGGCTCGGATGGGCGCTCCCGGGCGCTCTGATTTGGGGTTCCGGCCTGCGCATAAGTATCGTGGGGGAATCGACAATAAGAAAAGCCCCCGATATCTCGAGATAGCCGAGCACCTCAGGCGGGAGATCGCCTCAGGGGCCATCACGCCCGGCGGAGTTCTCTCCAGTGAGGCCAAACTATCGCGCCAACATCGTGCCAGCCGCATTACCGTGCGCAGGGCACTCGAGGTGTTGCGTAGCGAGCGCCTTGTCGAGCCGCGCCAGGGCTACGGCTGGGTCGTGGTCGCCAGCCCCCTCCGCCAGAGCCTGGGGCGCTTCATGACCATCGAGGCCCAGATGGAGGAGATCGGGGTCACTCCATCGCGCAAGATCATCTCGGCCAGTGTCGAGCCCGCCGAGGGCAGGCTGAAGGAGATACTCGGAGAGGGCGACCTGCTGGTGCTGACCCGGCTAAACCTGGCCGACGGAGCCCCCTTTGCCCGCGTCACCGTCTGGGTTCCCGCCTCGCTCGGGTCGCAATTCTCCATTCCCGAGCTGGAGCAGCACTCGTTCTACCAACTGCTGGGGGAGAGTGGCGAACTGAATGCCCCGCTGGCGCGCGCGGTGCAGACGATCGCGGCTGTGGCCATCGAGAAGGAGGACGCCAAGCTGCTTGGCGTGCCGACCGACGCCCCTGCTCTTCGCTGCGAGCGCACCACTTACGACGATTCGGGCCGGGCGGTGCTCTTCTCGGTCTCCATCTTTCCCGGTCACAAGACCGAGTTCGTGACCGTGCTCACCGACGAGGCGGAGTCGATGGCTCCGTCCGGGGTGCGCCTGGTCTGACCAGTACGCAAGTCCTGGGGCCGCGCCGGTCCTGAGGCTCAGATTGGCTTGTTGATGATGGGAAGACGGGGCCAGGTCTTCTTGCGGTCCTCTTCACGGCCCGCCACGGTGGGGCGCTGCCAGTAGTCGATCCAGGTGCGCCGCCGGTCGTCTGCCGCCGGTGTCTCGGCTCCGTGCGACCTGCGCTGCAGGGCGGTCCAGTAGTCGTAGTGCACCTCGTCGCCCAGCTGGGTCACCGCCGCCTCTATTTC
>JAKAOC010000450.1 GCA_021823385.1 Actinomycetes bacterium | reverse complement strand
GCGGTCGGACCCGGAAGACTGGGTCGCAAGGTTGGGGCCACGGTGGCCGATTCGGGAATGGACGCCTGCTCTCCGGGAGCCGCGGTCCGCCTTTTCCGCGACCGGAGCGCCGTCCGCCCGGCCGTCGGCGTTTCGACCCGAATAGGGGTGAGCGGCGGCGAAGAGTTGGAGTGGAGATTCTTCGATTCGGGCAGCCGCCTCGTCTCCCGGCATCCCGGCGGGTCCTAAAACCATACTTTCGGATGATCACCGAATCATCCGGGGGTTTCATGCCATATCCGCAGGGTGCGCATACCATAACCACATGCAGACTGACGCAGCCATCAAGACCGAGGGGCTGACCAAACGCTACGGCGCCAAGGTCGCGGTCGACTCGGTCGATCTTGAGATTCCCCGAGGGGTCGCCTTCGGATATCTGGGGCCGAACGGAGCGGGAAAGACCACGCTCATCCGCATGCTTCTCGGGCTGACCCGGGCCAGTGCGGGCAAGATGTGGATCCTGGGCCACCAGTTGCCGCACGACCGGTCCCAGGCCCTGGCCAAGGTCGGAGCCATTGTGGAGGAACCTCGCTTCTATCCCTACCTGACGGGAATGGAGAACCTCCGCATTGCCGCGGCGGTGCGGGGCCCGGAGGCCGCGGCCCGCATTGAAGCCAGTATCGAGAGGGTTGGGCTGGCGGACAGGTCCAAGGAAAAGGTTTCGGGCTACTCCCTGGGGATGCGCCAGCGTCTCGGCATCGCCCGCTGCCTGCTCAACGACCCGGAGGTCCTCATTCTCGACGAGCCGATGAACGGCCTGGACCCGGCCGGCATCATGGAGTTCCGGCTGCTGATCCGCTCGTTCGTGGAGGAGGGGCGGACGGTCATCCTCTCCTCCCATCTGCTGGACGAGGTGGAGAAGACTTGTGACGCGGTTGCAATCGTCGACAAGGGCCGGGTGGTTCGCCAAGGCGGCCTGGACGAGTTCCGCGGGCGCGACTATGCCAAGGTCACCCTGGAGGTCCTGGAGCCTGATCTGGCCCGCGCCACCCTCTCGCAACTGGCCTTCGTAAAAGGTGTGGAAGAGATCTCCGCGGCCGAGTGGCTCGTGTCCTTGCAGCCCGGCGTCAGGGGGCACCAGCTCAACAGCGCGCTTGTGGGCGCGGGAGTTTCGGTGGAGCGGCTCGAGCCCGCCAAGGCCACTCTCGAGGACGAGTTCCTATCGGTCACCAGTGACATGGGCATCAGGTAGAAAGCGGGGCTTGCCATGTGGTACGCGAGAAAAATGGTCTCGGCCGAGGTGCTCAAGCTTCGCCGGAACAAGTCACAGTTGATAACCGCCCTTTTGATGACGGTTGGCGTGGTGGTCGTCTACTTTGCCGTTGTCGAGGCCTTCCATCTCTACAACCCGGCCGCGCACGGGCCGGCGGGTGGTTCGGCCAACTTCTCCAATGTCATCAACATCCTGACCTTCGTCGGCGCTACCGGGGCGATCGTGGTGGGCGCTCGGGCGGGGTCGGCCGACCAGAGCACCGGCGTGTTCCGCGATCAGGTGGCGACGGGGAGGAGCAGGATCGCGCTCTTTGGGGCACGCGTTGCGGGCGGAGCCCTCTTCTTCCTGGTCTTCGTCCTGGCCGCGTTGGTGGTGGCGATCATCGGCACCTTCGTCTTCAGGGCCGGCCTTCCCGTCCCCACCTGGTCGGGGATATTCCGGAACTCGTGGGTCACGGTCGTGGTGACCCTCTTCAACCTGATGCTCGCCCTGGGTTTGGCCTCGCTGACCCTGTCCCGGTCGGTCACGGTGGGCGTGCTCCTGGTATGGACCCTGTTCGGCCAGCGCCTGCTGGCGCAGATCAGCACGCTGGGCGGCGTACGCAAGGTGCTGCCTCTGGCGGCGGAGCACGCACTCAATCCAGATGCGCGTGGACCCTTCGGGCATGTGCTTCCGGAGAGCGTGCTGACGGCGGTGCTGGTGCTGATCGTCTGGGCTGTCGTGCTGCTGGCCAGTGGCGCATGGCGAACGTATTCCATGGACGCTTAGCATTCTGGCCATGCGGGCTTCGACTGAGACGAGCGCCTCGGAGGCTTCCTCGCGCGGAATCGAGCTGAGTTCGAGATTGGCCAGGGCGGCATCCTGGCTGTTCCTGTCCCTGATGCTGGCGGCAAGCGTTGCCCTGCCGCTGGCGAGCCGGGTGCGTCTTCTGGGTGCGGGGGCTCCGAGAGCCTCGCTCCCGGTGGCCGTCGGTTTCGCGGCGCTCGGTGTGGCGGGGTCGGCCTCGCTCTTTTTCGCCAAGCGGCGCCCGCTGGCCGTGCTCGCCTTCGTTCTTGTGGTGACGCTCCTGATGCGCGACGCCCGAAGCCTCGCCGGTCCCAGCATTTATCCTCTGCCCCTCTTCTACGCGCTGGGCAACTACGCGCTCAGGCACAGCTGGAAGCAGGTCGCCCGCGTCGCCGCCGGCGTCGTCGGAGTGATTTACCTCTCTTCGCTCCTGCGAGGGGAAAGTCTTGGCAACTACGGCCTGAACAGCCTCTTCAGCTTGCTGGGTGCCGTGACCTTCGTAGTACCGGTGAGCTCCCTGGGGCTGTGGCTCGGCACGAATCGCGCCTATGTCAGGGAGTTGAGGGAGCGCTCCGCGAGGCTCGAGCACGAACGGGAGCTCCTGGCCCAGCGCGCGGTCGCCCAGGAGAGGGTGCGCATCGCACGCGACCTCCACGATGTTGTCGCTCATCACGTCTCGCTCATGGTTGTCCAGGCGGGTGCCATCCGCGAGTCGCTTCCCCGGGAATCGGAGCTCCGTGGGTCGCTCGATGTCCTGGCCGACACTGGCCGCGAGGCGATGGCCGAAATGCGCAGGATGCTCGGGGTGTTGCGGTCGGAGGATTCCGGTGGGCCGGCCCGGGCTCCCGCACCCAGGCTTTCGGA